>JAEZHS010000701.1 GCA_023436825.1 Pseudomonadota bacterium
TTCGAGACGCTGAAGAAGCAGATGGGCTCGGTCAACAACCAGACCATCCAGCTCGAGGCGCTGGAGCGCGACGCCACCGTCAACCGCAACCTGCTCGAGGCCATGCTGCTGCGCGCCAAGCAGAGCACCGGCGCCGAGGACATCCTGACGGCGAATGCCAAGCTCGTCTCGCCGGCCTCGCCCGCCCAGGGACCGAGCTACCCGCCGAAGGCGCTGCTCGCCCTGCTCGGCGTCGCCGGCGGCCTGATGGTCGGCGTGACGATCGCCCTGCTGCGCGAAGGCGGCGACCACACCTTCCGCCGCGCCGACCAGATCGAGAGCCTCACCGGGCTGCCGGTCATGGCGATGGTGCCGCAGGTCGCCGGCCGCGCGCAGCCCGCCATGCAGGTGCTGCGCCAGCCGACCTCGGCCTATAGCGAGGCGCTGCGCCGCCTGCATATCGGCGTCGAGTTGTCCGAGACCGCCAGTTCACCCAAGACCATCCTGATCAGCTCGGCGACGCCGTCGGAAGGCAAGTCGGTGATGGTGGCCTCGCTCGGCCGCTTGCTGGCCAGCAACGGCAAGCGCGTGCTGCTGATCGACTGCGACTGGCGCAGTCCGCGCCTGCATCAGATCTTCCGCTGCAGCAACCGCGACGGCCTGGCCAGCCTGCTGGTCGACAAGGCATCGGATCTCGAGAACACCATCCATCACGACGCGCTGTCAGGTGTCGACGTGATGCCGTCCGGCCCGTGGAGCCCGCGTTCGGCGCACCTGCTGAGCTCCGATCGCATGCGTCACCTGCTCGAGGCGCTGGAGCAGCACTACGAGTTCATCATCCTCGACACGCCGCCTGCCCTGGTGACCGCGGACGTGCTGGCGCTGAGCCGCCTGGTCGAGAAGGTCGTGTTCGTCGTGCGTTGGGGCCACACGCGGCAGGAGGCCGTGCTCGAGGCGCTGAAGCAGATCGTCGACGCTCAGGGTGACGTCGCCGGCGTGGTGATGTCGCGTGTGGTTTCCAAGCAATACCGCCAGTACGCCTACGGCGATCCGTTTTTCGAGGCCAAGCGCAGCGACGCCCGCAGCTGAAGCCCGACAACCGAGTTATGAGCGATCCATCCAGCGTCCTGTTCGTCTCTCGCTACTACTGGCCGGAGCTGATCGGCTCCGCGCCCTTCAGCACCGACATCGCCGAGTGGCTGGCCGCGCACGGCCGGCCGACGACGGTGGTGAGCGGCCTGCCGCACTACCCGCATGACGACGTCTTTCCCGCCTACCGCGACGGGCGGTGCCCGCGCGAGACGGTCTGCGGCGTGTCGGTCGAGCGCCTCAGCGCAGGCCCGCCACGCGGCGGATCAGCCGTCGCGCGCATCGCCAATGAAGCCGAATTCCTGCTGCGCGGCGCGGCGGCGCTCGTCACCGGCCGCTTCAAGCGTCATCCGGTCGTCCTCGCTCTATGCCCGTCGATCCTCAGCGTGGCGCTGGGCGTGATGGCGCGACGCCGGGGCGGCGTCTGCGTCGCGGTGGTGCACGACATCCAGTCGGGCCTGGCCGAGAAGCTCGGCATGGGCGGCAACCGCCTGGCCCGGATCATGCGCGCAACCGAACGTGCCGTCCTCAATCGCACCGACCTGGTAGCCGTGCTTTCATCGGAGATGAAGGACCAGCTGCGCAGCATCGGAGTCACGACCGACATCGAGGTCATCCCGTTGTGGGTCGATACGGACCATATCCAGGCCGCTCCTGCCGTCGCCCGGCCGGGCGTCAAGGTGCTGTACAGCGGCAATCTCGGCCGCAAGCAGGGCCTCGGCCAGGTGGTGGAGCTCGCCCGCGAGCTCAGCAGCCGGCGGCTGGACATCGAGATCGTGCTGCGCGGCAATGGCAACCAGGCCGGCGAGCTTCTCGACCAGATCAAGAGCCTCGGCCTCACCAACATCCAGCTGGCCGAACTACAGCCCAACGAGGCGCTCGGCACTGCGCTCGCCGCCGGCGACATCCATCTGGTGCCGCAGCGGCCCGATGCGGCGGCGTTCGCCGTCCCTTCCAAGGTCTTCAACATCATGGCCGTCGGTCGCCCCTTCGTGGCGACGGCACTGCCGGACAGCGTGCTGTGGCGCCTGCAGCGTCAGAGCGGCGCCTTTCTGTGCGTGCCGCCCGACGATCCGCCGACTTTCGCCGAGGCCGTGATCCGGCTCGCCGACGACAGCAGGCTGCGCCAGGAGTTGGGTCGGCGCGGCCGCGAATTCGTCGAGGCGCACTACGCGAAGCCGCGCATCCTCGGCCATCTCGTGGACCGGCTTGATGCCATCGTCGCCGCCAAGTAATCGCGAGATCCTGGTCTTCGAGCCCGATGTCGAAGGCCATTCGCAGGAATGGCTGCAGCATCTGGTCGACTTCGTCGCCGCCAACGATCAGGCGGCGGCGATCGCCATCCTGGCGCCGCCGGCCTTGTGCGCGACGCTGTCGCGTTCGCTGCCGGTCGTCGCCGACCATCGCATCCGTTTCATCGCCATGAGACCCAGCGAAGTGAAACTGTGCGGCCATCGCTCGCTGTCGCTGGCGGCCTTCTCCCGCTGGTGGGTCATGCGGCGCTACCTACGGCGCAGCGGCGCCGACATGGGCTTCTTCCTGTGCCTCGACCTGCTCAGCCTGCCGCTCGCCTTCGGGCTGGGCACGCGAGGCAAGCCGCTCGCCGGCATCCTGTTCCGGCCGTCCGTCCATTACGCAGCGTTCGGTGACTACCGGCCCGGTCTGGGCGAATGGCTGCGCGACGTGCGCAAGGACCTGCTCTATCGCATGATGCTGCGCAATCCGGCCGTGGCGACGATCCTGTCCCTCGATCCGTTCTTTCCGGCACATGCCGCGGACCATTACCGCCATGGCAGCAAGGTGCAGGCGCTTCCCGACCCGGCGCATCCGGCAGCCGACGCGGCCGCCGTTGCCGTCCCGAGCAGCGTCATGCCGCCCGATCGCGTCGGCTTCCTGCTGTTCGGCTACCTCACGGAGCGCAAAGGGCCGCTGATGGTGCTCGACGCCCTGCGCCAGCTGCCTGAGCGAATCGCCGGCCGTGTCGCCGTGCTGTTTGCCGGCCGTGTCGACCCGGCGATCCGCGACGCCATCGAAGCCCGCCGCGACGTGCTGGCGCGCGAGCAGCCCGGCCTGTGGCTTCGCATCGAAGATCGCCGGCTCGACCGCGCCGAGCTCGACAGCCTTGTCAGTCAGAGCGCAGTCATCCTGGCGCCCTATCAGCGGTTCGTCGGCTCGAGCGGCGTCCTCCTGTGGGCGGCGCGCGCCGGACGGCCGGTGCTGGCTCAGTCGTTCGGACTGGTCGGCCGCCTGACGCGCGACCATCGTCTGGGCCTCGTCGCCGATTCGTCCGATCCTTCCAAACTTGGGGCAGAAATGCAGCGCATGGTCGATGGTGGACCGCAGAGCTTCATCGATCGGTCGTCAGCTGCGGACTTCGCTTCGTCGCGCACGCCGCAACGCTTTGCATCGCAGGTGCTGGCCTGCGCCGACGACAGCGGCGCAGCTTAGACTGGCGCTCATTCTCTTCGGGACCGCGCGCG
>JAEZHS010000158.1 GCA_023436825.1 Pseudomonadota bacterium
AGCTGGAAGCTCGCGGTCCAAAAGACCATGAGCGCGCCTGGAGGCGCGCGGTCCGGAAGAGCATGAGTAGTGCTCGAACGTCCTAAAGCTTGATGATCGCCGCAAGGGTCGCGAGACCGGCCCCCAGCATGGCGCCCAATCTGAGCGTCAACCGCAATGAGAGAGTATCCATCGCGGCCTGGAGATCAGCTCTTATGGCCTGGAGATCAGCTTTTGTGGCCAGATCACCCATCACGAACTCCCGCGCTGCCTCCGCATGAGCTTCGGCTTGCCCTTGGCTTATCCCGGCATCCCGTAGCCGCTTGGCATAGCCTAAAGTGTCGAATGCGTAAGCCATCAATGTGCCTCCTCGCCGTTACGAGCGCAACATTAAGTGACGCGCTGCAACTTGGAGACGAGTGTCGGCCCTGGTTCGTTACGGATGCCGATCACGAAACGCCTCGCACTTTCGTCGTGACGCCGCCGTGGTTGTGTCACAGTCCAAGGTCACCGTGTGCCGTGCATCGCCGGGAGAGCTCATGCGTCACCTTTTTTCGTTGATCGCCCTGCTGGGCCTGTTCGCCTTTCCACTGTCGGCCTTCGCCCAGGACCTGACGTTGAAGCGCGTCATGCTGTCGTCGGGCGGCCTGGGCTACTTCGAATACGAGGCCACGGTCGACGGCGATGCCACGTTGAAGCTCACCGTGTCGCTCGAGCAGGTCGACGACGTGCTTAAGAGCCTGGTGGTGTACGACGACAAGGGCGGGGTGGGCGGCCTCAGCCTGCCCGGCCGCGAGCCGCTGGCACAGGCCTTCAAGGACCTGCCGTTCGATCAGGATTCGCTCGTCTCTCCGGCCGATCTTTTGGCGACACTCAAGGGCGCGCAAGTGACCGTCGGTGGCGCACGCGCCATCACCGGCCGCATCGTCTCGGTGCAGAGAGAGACGGTGTCGATCAACGATGGCAAGGCCACGACCGAGCGCACGCGCGTGACGCTGCTGACCGACCGCGGCCTGCAGCAGTTCATCCTGGAAGAGGCCGAGAACCTGCAGTTCGCCGACGCCGCCCTGCGCGAGAAGGTCGGCAACGCATTGCTCGCCATCCAGACCAACCGCGCCAAGGACGCGCGCACGCTGGAGCTGTCGGCGCGCGGCCAGGGACAGCGCACGGTGCGTGTCGCCTACATCGTCGAAGTGCCGGTGTGGAAGGCGTCGTATCGCCTGACCCTGCCGGCCGATCCGGCGGCCACGCGCTCGGCGTTGCAGGGCTGGGCGACGGTCGAGAATCTCAGCGGCCAGGACTGGAAGGACGTCGAGCTGACGCTGGTCTCCGGCCGCCCGGTTGCGTTCCGCCAGGCGCTCTACGAGGCCTATTACGTGAAGCGTCCCGAAGTGCCGATCGAGGTCGCGGGCCGCCTGATGCCCGGCGTCGATCGCGGCGGCGTCGAGGCGCAGGACCGCCTGAAGGCCACGCCGCCACCGCCGCCGCCTGCGGCTCCTGCGCCGGCACCCTATCGTCCACAGCAGGAACGCGGCGCTGCCGCCGCGACCTTGGCGCCGCCGCCGGCGGGTGCGGCCGCTGCCGATCAGTTCGAGGCGACCGATGCCGCGACCCAGGTGGTGTTCCGCTTTCCGCGCAGCGTCAGCGTCGCCAACGGCCGCACGCTCTCGATCCCGATCATCGATCGCCAGATGCCGGTGCAGCGGCTCGCGCTGTACCAGGCCGAGACGGCGCCGAGGAATCCGCTGGCGGCGATCCGCATCACCAACGACGGCGACAGCGGCCTGCCGGCCGGCCTGATCACCCTCTACGAGCGCGACAAGGCGGGCTACGTCGCCTATGTCGGCGACGCGCGCCTGTCGGGCTTCCCGGTCGGCGAGACGCGGCTCCTGGCCTATGCGCTCGACGAGAAGATCGTGATCGAGCGCGACGCGGCGCAGACCGACCGCATTGCCACCGGCACGATCGCCCAAGGCGCGCTCAGGCTGTCTCGCGTCGTGCGCCAGACCATGACCTATCGCGTGAAGGGGCCGGCCAAGGAGCCGCGCCAGCTGGTGATCGTGCAGCGCCGCCTGCCGGGCTGGACCCTGGTGAAGCCCGATCCGAAAGGCGTCGAGCTGAGCGAGGGCAACTACCGCATCACCTTCCAGCTGCCGGGCGGCGACCAGACCCAGACCTTCGAGGTCGTGCAGGAGCAGACCCAGCAGCAGGAACTGCGCCTGGTCGACGGCTCGGCCGACCAGATCCGGGTCTATGCCCAGGCGCGCGAATTCGACGCCAAGACGCGCGAGGCGCTGACCAGGATCCTGCAGCTGCAGGCCGCGGTCAGCGACGCCCAGCGCAAGGTCACGCAGGCCGACAGCGAGCGCCAGCAGATCGTGCAGGAGCAGGCGCGCCTGCGCGACAACCTCGCGCGCGTGCCGGCCAACAGCGACCTGCAGCGCCGCTACCTCGCCACGCTCGACAAGCAGGAGACCGACCTCGAGGCGATCTCCAAGCGCCGCGCCGATGCGGAGAAGGGCGCCGAGGCAGCGCGCGAGGCGTTGCGCAGCTACGTGGCGCAGCTCGGCTGACACCTATGGAGCAGGGGCGCTTTCTCGTTGCTGCCGTGATCATCACGCCCGCAGCATGCCGGCCCTCGCCACTCACCGTCCTGTCGCATCGTAACCCGACTGTCAGGCGACGCGGAGCTCTCCCAAGACCTCCCGTGCAGCTGCCACCCGGCCGAGCAAACGGGCGAAGTTGCGGCAGGCAGCGTCGTGCAGCTCTGCCGATGCGGCGCCGCAGCCGTCCTCGACGATCAGGCATTGGAAGCCACGGTCGGCCGCGTCGCGGGCCGTGCCTTCGACGCAGGAGTTGGTGGATACGCCCGTGAAGCAAAGCTGGGTGCGGCCCATTGCCTGGACGAGGCGCTCGAAGCCGGAGGAGTGGAAGGCGCTCATGGTCGTTTTGTTCACCACGGCCTCGCCCGCCAATGGTGCCAGCTCGTCCAGGATGCGGTGCTCCTTGGCGCCCTCGGTATTGCCGATCGCCTCGGCGAAGCGGCGCATGCCTGGCAGCATGTCGCCGAAGTCCGGCAGCTCCGACCCGACGGTGAGATAGATCACCGGCAGCTTCTCGCGCCTGAAGGCGACGAGCAGGCGCTGGATCGTCGGCGTCACCACCTGCTCGATGCGGTCGAAGCGATAGGTGCCCCTGTCCTCGAGGCCTTTGGCCTTCAGCAGCGCGCCAAGGCCGTCGCGGCGCGAGGCGCTGGCATACTGCATGTCGACCACCACCAACGCGACATTGCGCCGGTCCAGTTCGAAGGGGGGATTGAAGAGACTCGCATAGTCTCGGGCGGCGGCGTCGGGCATCGGCTGGTCGGGCATGGGGCTATCGTTCGGTGAGGGAAGGCATCACGGCGTGAAGAGGTCCATGGCAAAGGGCGAACATGGATCTTCGGTCTTCACCAGGTGATGGATGGTGAACTCGTAGACTGGGCCGACGGCAATGTCCGATGGCGAGAACGGAAAGGCGAGATTGCCGGCGATGCCCTTTCGGCCGGGATACGTGACGTGCAATGCCGCCGACCGGGTCAGCGCAAGGACCGCTGCGGAGGTTTCGGGATCGTCGGCGATGACTTCGAACACCAGGCCGAGCTCGAACGGCTGATTTGCGCGCACTGCCTCGATCGGCCCCATGACGCCGTTGCGTCCGTAGCTGTGGATGGTGAGGCGATAGCCGTCGGGATAGCGCTCCGCCACCCGACTGCGGATGTTGGCCACGTAGTCGTCGAATCGCGAGATCAGGATGGGATCGCGGACGCCGGCGATGGCGATGGTGCGGTAGCCGATGCACTCGACGCCCTCGAGCTTGATGGTGTAGTGGGGCGCCTCGATGTAGCGCGTGCCGGAGATGCGCACCACGCGTTCGCTCTCCTGCTCGAAGCGGGTGGCATGCAGGTCGATGGCGCCGCCGGGGAACTCCATGTGATAGGGGTTGGCGCGCTCGTAGAGCGAATGCGCGGCCACCGAGGCCACGGTGCAGACCTTGTCCGGGTTGGGCGGTTCGACCGTGAACGAATCGCGATGCAAGGTGGCCAACAGCCCGTCGGAGCCATGTCGCGGATAGGCGGCGGCGCCGCCGCATTCCAGCAGCTTGCCCATGTGCACGGTGAGCCCACGGTCGAAGCCGCGGAGCAGCGCATGCGCGCCCATCATCACCGGATCGAAGGTGCGGCCGGCGATGACGACGTCGGCGCCGGCCTCGATCGCCCGCATGAAGGGCTCGTAGCCCATCTGGCCGACGATCCGCGTCGCCCGCTCGAGATGGCCCGGCGTCATGGCGTTGTCGTGGTCGAGCGGCGAGATGGCGCCGTCGGCGAGCCGCTGGCGCAGCCAGTCGCGGGAGATCTCGGCGCTGATCCGCGCTGTTCGGAAGCTGTAACCCTTCTCGCGGCAGATCTCGCGGTAGATCTCGATCAGCCAGTCGAGATGGGCGTCGCCGCCGGCACCACCGGCGCTGCCGATCAGGACGGGGATGCGATGCGCGTGCGCGGCATCGAGGATCATCTCCAGGTCCTTGCGCACCGAGCGGCGGTTGGTGAAGGAGACGCCCGCGCCGAGATAGTGCGGGCCGGGGTCGATCGATCCGGCATCGACGGCGAGAACGTCGGGCCGGCGGTCCATGCCGAGGCGCATCGAACGCTCGGGAATGCCGTAGCCCAGCATTCCCTGCGGCGCGAAGACGGTGAGGCTGTCGGGGGCCATTACCATGCGATCCGATGTTGCATGAGGGGAACGTGCTGCTGCGCACCGTAGACGTCGCTGTCACCCGGCGCACCGGCGGTGATGCGCCGCCGCAGCGCGATCTTGACGGCGAAGGCCGGCGCGAAGTGGATGACGTCGAGCACGTCGGCCAGCGGGATGCCGTAGATGGCGGCGATCGCCTCGCGGTCGAGGCCGGCCTGGCCGACGAAACGCTCGTAGTCGGCGGCCGTCGAGAAGACGATGTCCAGCGTCAGCTTGTAGGGGCCGGCGTTCTTGCTCGTCACGAAGGCGGCGACGTCGCCGACCGTGACGGTGTTGGCGAGGCTGACCGAAGGCGGCGTGGGGGACTGTTCAGGCAAGCTTGTATTTCCAGGCGATACGGGCGGCGAAGGCGCGGAAGCTCGAATCGGCGAGGAAGCCGATCGCTCCCAGCAGCAGGATGGCGACGTAGGCCAGTTCTGTCGACAGGCTGATCCGGCTGTTGATGATCAGGAAGCCCAGCCCCTCGTTGGCGGCCAGCATCTCCGCGACCACCAGGGTCTGCAGCGAGTTGGCCATGCCGATCTGCATGCCGTTCAGGATGTGTGGCAGGGCTGTCGGGATGATGACGTGGCGGAAGGCCTGCCAGCGCGTCGCGCCGAGGCAGCGCGCGGCGCGGAGCTGGTTCGGCCGAATGCCGGCGACACCCGCGAAGGTGTTGATCATCACCATGAAGGTGGTGGTGTAGGCGATCAGCACGTACTTGCCGTTCTCTCCGATGCCGAACCAGATCAGCACCGGCGTCAGCCAGGCGATCGGCGGGATGAAGCGGAAGAATTGCAAGGGCGGCTCGAGCAGCCACTGCGAGGCCTTGAACGAGCCGAGCAGCAGGCCGAGCGTGGCGCCCAACAGGCTGCCGATGGCGAAGCCGACCAGCACGCGCTGGCCGCTCATCAGCAGGTCGTGGCCGAGCTTGCCGGTCGAGGCATAGGAGACCAGCTCGGCGGCGATCTGGCTCGGGGCCGGCAGCACGGCCGGCACCAGGAACAGGCGAGCCCCGACCTCCCACAGGACCATGAGGGTCACGATGCTGGCGGCGCCGCGATAGAACGATTTTCGGGTGGCGCTCATGTCTGTCACTGGAAGCTGAAGCGCCGGAGCAGGGTGCGGCTGATCAGGACGAAGAACCGGTCCGCCATCAGCCCGACGATGCCGAGCGTCAGCATGCCGACGAAGATCGAATCGGTCTCCATCCACTGCCGCGAATTGTAGATCAGGTAACCCAGTCCCGCCTCGGCGGCGATCATCTCGGCGGCGACGACGGTCATGAAGGCGTTCATCAGCGCCATGCGCATGCCGGTCAGCACGTAGGTGAGGGCGCCGGGCAGGGTCACCAGGAAGAAGATCTGCCGGTTGCTGGCGCCGAGGCAGCGGGCGGCGCGGATCTTGTTCCGCGCCACGGCGCCGACGCCGATCATCGAGCTCAGCAGCACGACGAACACCGTCGAGTAGATGATCAGCGAAATCTTGCTGGCCTCGCCCAGCCCGAACCAGACCATGGCGGTGGCGATCCACGCCGTGGGCGCGATGAAGCGGAAGAAATTGACCAGCGGCCGAAAGAGGTCGGCGACCAGTTGCGAGGATCCCATCGCCAGGCCCGCCAGCGCGCCGATCACGCTGCCGACGGCAAAGCCGATCAGGATGCGCTGCAGGCTGACCAGGATGTCGGCCTGCAGGCGGCCTTCCTCGATCAGCTCGATGGCCCGCGCCGCGGTCTTGGCCGGGCCGGGAAACAGCACGGGCGAATCAAAGCGGACGCTGAACAGCTCCCATGCCAGCCCGATCGCGGCGGCGGCGATGGCGTAGCGCAACACCAGCGAGGCGGTGCCGCTCAGCCGTCTCAGCATCGCGGCCCTGGCGCGCGCCGCGCGGGCGCTGTCGGTCGCGCCGGCCGTCGTGGCCATGGCGTCGGAGCTGGAACTCACTGGTTCGCCTGCTCGCGTCGCAGGACGCGGGTCACTTCTTCCGAAAGGATCGCGTGGATGCGGTCGTAGAGCTCGCCGAACGCCGGATCGCCGCGGCGGCGCGGCCGCGGCAGCGGGATCTCGATCTCCTCCTTCAAACCCGATCCCGGACCGGAGCGCATGATGCCGACACGATCGGCCAGGATGATGGCCTCGCCGATGTCATGGGTGATGAACAGCACCGTGCTCGCGGTGCGCTGCTGGATGGTCGTCAGCTCGTCCTGCAGGATGGCACGTGTCTGGGCATCGAGCGCGGCAAACGGCTCGTCCATGAGCAGGATCGGACTCTCGCAGACCAGCGCGCGCGCGATCTGGATGCGCTGCTTCATGCCGCCCGAGAGCTGCGAGGGGAACTTGTGGCCCTGCTTGCCGAGGCCGACGAAGTCGAGCTGCTGCTGCGCCTTCTGCCGTCGTTCGGCCGCCGGCACGCCGGCAAGCTTCAGGCCGAACTCGACGTTCTCCTGCGCCGTGAGCCAGCCGTAGAGCGAATCGTCCCCCTGGAAGATCACGACCCGGTCGACTCCGGGGGCGGTGACCGGGCGGCCATCGACCGCGAGTGATCCGCCATGTGCCTGCTCGAAGCCGGCGAGCAGGTTGAGGGCGGTGGTCTTGCCGCAGCCCGACGGACCCAGCAGGACGTAGAACTCGCCCCGCTCGATGGTCAGGTCGAGGGCCTTCAGGATCCAGTTCGGCGTGCCCAGGCCGGCGTCGTACCGGAAGTCGACCTGGCGGAAGTCGATATAGGGACCGGCCACGCGCGCCAACCTAGAAGTCGGTGCGCGACGGCGCGTACTTGCGCGCAATGTCGGGGTAGTAGGCCTCGGTCACGAACTTGTCGAGATTGTCGATCTTGAGGTAGCCCTTGTTGATCGCCCAGGTCAGCATCACCTTGTAGCGGTCGTAGTATTCCTTCTTGGTGTCGAAGACGCAGTCGACGCCGGATACTTGCTGGGCGAAGTCGGCCCTGTTCAGGCGGAACTTCTTGGCGCACATGTCGATCGCCTCTTCCTTGTTGGCGTTCGTCCAGTCGGTGGCGTCGGCCAGCGAGTTGTAGACGGCGCCGGCGAGTTCCGGGTTCTGCTTCGCCCAGTCCTCGCGGAAGGCGGTAAACAGCCACTGATTGTAGAGGTTGTCGTCGCTGGCCCAGGCGTAGACCTTGGCGCCCTTGATGATCTGCGGCAGCTTCGAGAGCCAGGGCTCCCAGCCGAAGAAGCCGTTGAGATCGCCGCGCTGGATGGCGGGGATCCATTCCGCCGGCTGCACGGTGATGATCTT
>JAEZHS010000198.1 GCA_023436825.1 Pseudomonadota bacterium
GACGTACCCTGTCATCCCGAGCGCAGCGAGGGACCTTTAGTTCCGCACACGCAAATTGTTCTGCACATCCTTCACGCCGCCGGCGCGCTCGGCGACGTCCTCGGCCCGTCGCTTGGAATCACGGCTGTCGACCGTGCCTGACAGCGTCACCTCGCCGTTCTCGACCGTGACCTCGATGCCCGAGGCGTCGACCCAGGGATCGTCCATCAGGTCGTCGCATACAAGCTCACGGATGCGCTCGTCAGAGCGCACATAGCCCTTGGGACCGACGCCGCGATAGCTCCCTTTGCCGTACCACGCCGAGGGCTCGCTCCAGGCGTGTTCCTCGTCGACCTGCTGACGGGTGATGTCACGGTCGCGCTCGCGATTGGCGTATTCGCCCGGCATCGGCCGTTGGGCATAGGGCCGCTCCCGGTCGCTGGCACGCTGAAAACGGCGCGACCGGTAGGCGTGGTCGGGATCGTAGTAGTCGTGACGGGCCATGGTCGTTCCTCCGGGGATGCACCGGAGGAACGGCCAGGCGTCGTCAGGGTTGCCAGTGGCTAACGGTTCGTGTCGCTGCGATAGACAGCGAGCTCGGCGCGCGTGTCGGCGATCGAGAACCAGCGGTGCTGCTCGGCGCGGAACTGGCGCCAGTTGGCCAGGATCTTCTTGAACTGCTCGTTGCCCGCGGCCTCCTCGTCGAGCACCGATTCGAGCGCGCCGCGCAGTGCCTTGATGACGTCCTCCGGCAGCACCGAAAGCTGGGTGCCGGCTGCCACCAGGCGCGCGATCGCCTGAGCGTTCTTGGCGTCGTACGAGGCCATCATCTCGGTCATGGCGTAATAGCCGGCATAGCGCAGCGCCGCCTGGTAGCGCGGCGGCAGGCTGGCCCAGGCCTGCTTGTTGACCATGACGACGTTGTTGGCCTCGAGCTCCATGACGCCCGGCGTGTAGTAGTACTTGGCGACCTTGTTGAAGCCGAGCTTCTCGTCGTCGTAGGGCCCGACCCATTCGCAGGCGTCGATCGTGCCGCGCTCCATGGCGGGATAGATCTCGCCGCCGGCGATCTGCTGCGGCACCGCGCCGAGCTTCTGAAAGACCTTGCCGCCGAAGCCGGCCGTGCGGATCTTGAGACCGTCGAAGTCTTTCGGCGTTTTGATCTCCTTGCGGAACCAGCCGAACATCTGGCCACCGGTGTTGCCGGCGGTGAGCCCGACGACACCGAAACTGTCATAGACCTCGTCCATCAGCTTGCGGCCGTCGCCATACAGCATCCAGGCATAGTGCTGACGCGGCGTGAAGCCGAAGGGCAGCGAGCCGTCGAAGATGAAGGATGGATTCTTGCCGATGTAGTAGCCGGTGTAAGTGTGGCCGCACTCGACGGTGCCGTTCGATACGGCGTCGAGAACCTGCAGACCGGGTACGATCTCGCCCGCCGCGAAGGGCTGTAACTGGAACTTGCCGTCGGTCAGCTCGCCCACGACACGGACTACGGTCTGGGCGGCGCCGAAGAGCGTGTCGAGGCTCTTGGGGAAACTCGACGTGAAGCGCCACTTCACGTTCTCGTTGGTCTGCTGGGCGAAGGCCGGCGATGCGGAAAGCGTGGCGAGCGCCGCGGCAGGCGCGAATTGTCGGCGTGTGATGGTCATAGGCGTGTCCCTCCTCTTGTTGTCGGAAATACTAGGCCGGGCGTTCTGGTATCGCTACCACAAAGTCGCACGATGGCTGCCACGGCAAGATTGTCATCCCTCGCTTCGCTCGGGATGACACTGCCCACTAACTCGCGCTCCAGCCGCCGTCGATCGGGATAGCCGACCCGGTGATGTCGGCGCCGTTCGCACAGCAAAGCAGAGCGACCAGCGCGGCAACGCGCTCCGGCGCCACGAACTTGCCCGACGGCTGGCGCGTGGCGAGGAAGGCGCGCTCGGCCTCCGCGCGCGACTGGCCGGACTTCGCCCTCTCCGCCTCCAGCCGAACCTCGATGTTGGGTGTCGGGATGGTGCCGGGACAGATGGCATTGCAGGTGATGTTGGTCCGAGCGGTCTCCAATGCGATGGCGCGGGTGAAGCCGATCAGGGCGGTCTTGGTGGTGACGTAGTCGACGCGGTTGACGGTGGCGAACAGACCGTAGATCGAGGCGATGTTGACGATGCGGCCGAAGTCGCGCCGGCGCATCCCTGGCAGCGCCAGCCTGACGGTGTGGAAGGCCGATGACAGGTTCACCGCCAGCGCGCGGTCCCAGTCGGCCGGATTGAAGTCCTCGATCGGGGAGAAGTAGCGCACCACGGCGTTGTTGATCAGCACGTCGACGCCGCCAAAGGTCTTCTCGGCGGTCGCCACGAGGTCGGCGATCTGCGCCGGATCGGCGACGTCGGCGCGGTGATGGATGGCGCGCACGCCGTGCCTGGTCTCGAGCTTCCGCCGGCTCGCCTCGATCACTGCCTGCTCGCCGAAGCCGTTCAGCACGATGTTGCAGCCCTCGGCCGCCAGCCGCTCGGCCAACGCATGGCCCAGGCCCTGGGTGGAGCCCGTGATCAACGCACATCGGCCTTTCAGCATGTCTTCTCCTCAGGTGCTTTCGCGTTGGACGATCTCGAAGCCGACATCGATCCTGACCTGTTGCGGCGAGGCGCCACGCAAGCGGTTGACCAGCAGCTCGGCGCTGCGCCGGCCGATGTCCTGGCGCGGGATGCGCAGCGTCGTCACCGTCGGCACGGTGTGGCGCAACAGATCGAGGTCGTCGAAACTGGCGATGGCGATGCGGCCGGGCACCGCCCAGCCCCGCCTCTGGCATTCGAACAGGGCGCCGACGGCCAGCACGTCGCCGGCGAAGAAGCAGGCATCGATATCGGGATTGGTCTGCACCAGGCGGACCAGCGCGTCTGCGCCCTCGGCAAAACCGCCGGGCGCCTCCAGCACCAGCCCGGGATCGGCCGGCAGGCCGAGTTCCTTCAAGGCCGCGAAGTAGCCGCGGCGGCGCTCGCGCGAACGGTCGTTGTCGCGCAATGGCAGGGTGACGAAGCCGATGCGCTTGTAGCCCAGACGGCCGAGATGACCGGTCATGGCGCGTGCGGCGTCGAAGTTGGAATAGCTCACCGCCATGTCGATCGGCTTGGCCGGCAGGTTGCCGGTCTCGACCACCGGAATGTCGGTGCGGGCGAGAAGCTCGCGCAGGCGCTTGGAGTGGGCGGTGTTGTGCAGCACCAGGCCGCAGACGCGTTGCGCCAGCAGTGCCGATACCAGCGCCTCCTCGTCCTCCAGGCGATGGCCCGAGTTGACGATCATCAGGTGCAGCCCGTTGGAGCGCGCGACGTCGGAGATCGCGTGGATCATGGTGGCGTAGAGCGAGTTGCGGATCGACGGCACGACCAGGCCGACGACGTTCGAGCGCTTGGACGACAGGCTGCCGGCGATGCGGTTGGGCAGGTAGCCGAACTGGCGCACCGCGGCGTCGACCTTGCGCCGCATCTTCTCGGACACGCTGGCCGGATCGGAGAGCGCACGCGACACCGTCATCGGCGAAACGCCGGCATGGCGCGCGATATCACTCATGGTAATCTCACCACCGCCGTTCCGCGCCTTGCGGCTGTTGGCCTTGCCGGCCATCCTTGCCTCCCTATAGGTTGGTAGCGATACCAGAACCGGTGGAGGAACGACAATGGCTGATCTCCTGGGCTTCGTCGGCGTCGGGCGCATGGGCGGCCCCATGGCCAGCCGGCTGCTCGATGCGGGCTATCGGCTGTGCGTCTATGACGTGTCGGACGAAGCGACCGCCCCCCTGGTGGCGCGCGGCGCCGAGCTTGCCGCCTCCCCTGCCGAGGTCGCCTCGACGGCCGAGACGGTGTTCATCAGCCTGCCGACGCCGGATGTCGTGCGCGAGGTGGCGTTGGGTAGCAACGGCGGCCTGATCAACGGCTCGAAGGTGCGCACGGTGATCGACCTGTCGACGACGGGACCCGGCGTGGCGACCGAAGTGGCGGGCAAGCTCGCCGAACGCAGGATCGCCCTGGTCGATTCGCCGGTGAGCGGCGGCGTCACCGGCGCCAGGGCCGGCACGCTCGCCGTCATGGTATCGTGTCCCAAGCCCGCCTATCAGAAGCTCGAGCCGGTGCTGAAGGTGTTCGGCAAGCTCTTCCATGCCGGCGAGAAGCCGGGGCTGGCGCAGACCGCCAAGCTCGCCAACAACCTTTTGGCCGCGACGGCCATGGTGGCGACGTCGGAAGCGATGGCCATGGGCGTCAAGGCCGGGCTCGACGCCAAGGTGCTCATCGACATCATCAACGCCTCGAGCGGCCGCAACAGCGCGAGCCAGGACAAGTTCCCGCGCGCCATCCTGCCCCGCACCTTCGACTTCGGATTCGCCACCGGCCTCTCCTACAAGGACGTGCGGCTGTGCGTGGAGGAAGCCGAGGCAATGGGTGTGCCCATGGTAGTGGGCGCCGCGGTGCGCGAGATGCTGGCGGTGACCCGCGCCCGGTTCGGCGCCGGCTCCGACTTCACCCACATCGCCAAGGTCCTGGAGGAATGGGCCGACGTGGAGATCAAGGGTTGATGTCATCCCGAGGGCGAAGCCCGAGG
>JAEZHS010000574.1 GCA_023436825.1 Pseudomonadota bacterium
TTACGACGCAGCAGCCGCCGCAGCAGGCGGCGGCGCCGGCCGTCGAGGAAGCGGCCCGTCCCGCGGCGGAGCCTCCCGCCATCGTTCCGGTGCGCGCCGATACTCCGGTCAGGGTGCGTGCCAACAGCTGGATCGAACTGCGCGCGCCCAACGGCGACGTTCTGGCGCAGACCTATGTGCGGGCCGGTGAAAGCTACGTCGTGCCGGCCGGTATCGCCTACCGCATCGTCGACGCCCGTTAGGGTCACAAATAACGTCACATTTCGGTCTTTGACGTCGGCTGGATTAGTCCGGCCGACGCCATTACATTCGGCCCATGAGCATCAGGCCCTATCGCGACATCATGCGCCGCAAGTCGCGGCGGATCATGGTCGGTTCCGTTCCGGTCGGCGGCGATTCGCCGATCACGGTCCAGACCATGACCAACACGCTGACCGCCGATGCCCAGGCGACCATCGACCAGATCCGCCGCTGCGAGGAGGCGGGCGTCGACATCATCCGCGTGTCCTGCCCGGATGAGGAATCGACGGCCGCCCTGCCGGCCATCGTGAAGGCCGCCAAGGTGCCGATCGTGGCCGACATCCATTTCCACTATAAGCGCGCCATCGAGGCCGCCGACGCCGGCGCCGCCTGCCTGCGCATCAATCCGGGCAATATCGGCAGCGCCGAGCGCGTGCGCGAGGTCGTCAAGGCCGCCCGCGACCACGGCTGCTCCATGCGCATCGGCGTCAATGCCGGCTCGCTGGAGAAGGACCTGCTGGAGAAGTACGGCGAGCCCTGTCCCGAAGCCATGGTCGAGAGCGCCCTCGACCACGCCCGCATCCTGCAGGACCACGATTTCCATGAGTTCAAGATCAGCGTGAAGGCGTCGGATGTGTTCCTGGCGGCCGCGGCCTACCAGCAGCTCGCCGACGCCTGCGACTATCCCCTGCATATCGGCGTCACCGAGGCGGGCGGGCTGCGCACCGGCACGGTGAAGTCCTCGATCGGCCTGGGCTCGCTCCTGTGGGCGGGCATCGGCGACACGCTGCGCGTCTCGCTGTCGGCCGAGCCCGAGGAAGAGGTGAGGGTGGGCTTCGAGCTCCTGAAGGCGCTCAACCTGCGTCACCGCGGCGTCAACATCATCTCCTGCCCGTCCTGCGCGCGCCAGCAGTACGACGTCATTCGCACCGTCGAGGCGCTGGAGAAGCGCGTCGCCCACATCACCACGCCGATGACCGTCTCGGTGATCGGCTGCGTGGTGAACGGCCCGGGCGAGGCGCGCGAGACCGACATCGGCTTCACCGGCGGCGGCAACGGCACGCATCAGGTCTACATCGCCGGCGTGTCGCACCACAGGCTGAAGGACGCCGACATCGTCGAGCACCTGGCCGGGCTGATCGAGAAGAAGGCGGCCGAGATCGAGGCCGGGAAGGCAGCGGAGGCCGAGCGACACCGCGTCGCCGCCGAGTAGAGCTTTCCGACCTTCCTTCTTCGACGATCGATCCGAGGCGATTCCCCGTGAGCAAGATGCAGCCCGTGCGTGGCACGCACGACATCCTTCCCGACGAGTACCGGCGCTTCGCCCACGTCGTCGACACGGCGCGCGACGTCGCGCGTCTCTACGGCTATCGCGAGATGGCGACGCCGATCTTCGAGTTCACCGAGCTGTTTGCCCGCGGCATCGGCGAGACGACCGACGTCGTCTCCAAGGAGATGTACACCTTCACCGACCGCGGCAACGAATCGCTGACCTTGCGGCCGGAATACACCGCCGGCATCTGCCGGGCCTTCGTCTCCAACGGCGAGCTTGCCCAGCAGCTGCCCCTGAAGATCTTCGCCGCCGGCCCGATGTTCCGCTACGAGCGGCCGCAGAAGGGCCGCCAGCGCCAGTTCCACCAGATCGACCTCGAGGTGCTGGGCGCACCCGAGCCGGGCGCCGACATCGAGGTGATCTCGGTGGCGGCCGACATCCTCGACCGGCTGGGCATCCTCGACCGCTGCGTGTTGAAGCTCAATTCATTGGGCGACCCGGAGAGCCGGCAGGGCTACCGCAAGGTGCTGGTCGACTACTACTCGGCGCACCTCGGCAAGCTCTCGGAGGATTCGAGGAGCCGCTTGCAGCGCAACCCGCTGCGCATCCTCGACAGCAAGGACGAGGGCGACAAGGCGATCAACGCCGGCGCGCCGTCCTTTGCCGACTACCTGAACCAGGCGAGCCGGGACTTCTTCTCGGCCGTGAAGGATGGCCTCGGCGCGGCCGGCATCGCCTTCGAGGTCGATCCCGCCCTGGTCCGCGGTCTCGACTATTACACCCACACCGCCTTCGAGTTCGTGACGACCCACATCGGCGCCCAGGGCACCGTGCTGGGCGGCGGCCGCTACGACGGCCTGATCGCCGAGCTGGGCGGACCGCCGACCGCCGGCATCGGCTGGGCGGGCGGCATCGAGCGCCTGATGATGCTGTGCAACGAGCCGGCGCCGCTGCCGCGCCCCGTCGTGATGGCGCCGCTCGGCCCTGCCGCCGAGGCCAAGGCGCTGGGCCTCGCCCGGGTGCTGCGCCGGCAGGGCATCGCCGTCGAGCAGGACTATCGCGGCAACATGAAACGGCGCATGCAGCGCGCCAACAAGCTCAACGCCCGCGCCGTGCTGATCATCGGCGACGACGAACTGGCCAAGGGCGTCGCGCAGCTGAAGGACCTCGACAGCGGCGAGCAACGTGAAGTGGCGCTGGACGCGCTGGCGGAGCTTTTGAAAAAGTAAGCTGGGGGCGCGCCTCCAACACCACCTCACCCTGAGGAGCATCGCGCAGCGATGCGTCTCGAAGGGTGGGCATCAGTCGCGGTGTTGCCCACCCTTCGAGACGCGCCCTTACGCGCATTCACATGCGCTCGGGGCGCTCCTCAGGGTGAGGTGGTGGTGGTGCTCTGCCCGCCCTGGATTTGCGCCCCGCGGCGGATTTGTGTAACGAGCGGCCTCCCATGTCGCTGCTGCAGAAACTCGACCAGATCACCGCCCGCTACGCCGAGCTCCAGGCGAGCCTGTCGGGCGGCAGCCTCGATTCGCAGAAATTCGTCGCCGCCTCGAAGGAGTATTCCGATCTCGGCCCGCTGGTCGAGGCGATCGGCGACTGGCGCAAGGCCGAGCAGGAGCTGAAGGACGCCGAGGCCCTGGCCGCCGATCCCGACATGAAGGCCATCGCCGAGGAAGAGGCGGCGGCCCTGAAGAAGCGCCTGCCGGAGCTGGAGCGCGCCGTGAAGCGCATGCTGCTGCCCAAGGACGCGGCCGACGAGAAGAACGCC
>JAEZHS010000304.1 GCA_023436825.1 Pseudomonadota bacterium
TTTCGTCGGCGTACTTGTTCAGCGTGCGGGTCAGCGCGCCGCGGAAGCCGGCCAGATGGGTGCCGCCGTCGCGCTGCGGGATGTTGTTGGTGAAGCACAGCATCGTCTCGTGATAGCTGTCGTTCCATTGCAGGGCGACCTCGACCGTGATGCCGTCCTTCTCGCCGCGGATCGAGACCGGCGGGTTGTGCAGCACCTGCTTGTTGCGATCGAGATACTTGGCGAAGGCCTCGATGCCGCCTTCGTAGAACAGGTCCAATATCTTCGGCTCGGCGCCGCGCTCGTCGGTCAGCACGATGCGAACGCCGGAGTTCAGGAAGGCGAGCTCGCGCAGCCGATGCTCCAGCGTGGCGAAGTCGAACTCGGTCTTGGTGAAGGTCTGCTTGGAGGGCAGGAAGGTCACTTCCGTGCCGTGCCTGTCCATCGGCGCATCGCCCACGACCTCGAGATCCTTCTCCGGGTCGCCGTGGCGGAAGCGCATGTAGTGCTCCTTGCCGTCGCGCCAGATGCGCAGGTCGAGGTACTCGGACAGCGCATTGACGACCGCGGCGCCGACGCCGTGCAGGCCACCCGACACCTTGTAGGAGTTGTTGTCGAACTTCCCGCCGGCATGGAGCTGGGTGAAGATGACGTTGGCGGCCGAGATGCCCTCTTCCTTGTGGATGCCGACCGGTACGCCGCGGCCGTTGTCGCGCACCGTGACCGAGCCGTCGCCGTGCAGGATGACCTCGGCGCGGTCGCAATAGCCCGCCAGCGCCTCGTCGATCGCGTTGTCGACGATCTCGTAGACCAAGTGATGCAGACCGGTGACGTCGTCGGTGTCGCCGATATACATGCCCGGCCGCTTGCGCACCGCATCGAGGCCGCGCAGCACCTTGATCGAATTGGCATCGTAGTCGTTGGCGCCGGGGGTCAGGTTGTTGTTTGGGTCGCTCATGAGTCTTGCTTTCGAAAGAGGGTCAGGCCGCCGCGATTGAGCCGTCGGCGACGCGCAGGACCTGCGCGCGGCCGGCGAGCGGGGCGAAGAGTTCGGCGTCGGTGCCGGTCATCCAGCACTGGACGGAGAGCGCAACCACCTCGTCGAACAGCGCCGCCCGGCGCTCGGCGTCGAGATGGGCCGCGATCTCGTCGAGCAGCAGCAGCGGCGCGCGTCCGCGCGACAGCGCCACCAGTCGGGCATGGGCCAGCGCGATCGAGACCAGCACCGCCTTCTGCTGGCCGGTCGAGCCTTCGGCTGCGGGCAGGTCGAGATCGAGATGGCGCACCGCAAGATCGCTGCGGTGCGGCCCACAGGATGTGGTGCCTGCCTCACCGTCGCGCAAGCGGCTGGCGGCGAGCTCGCCGCGCAGGCGGTCCTCGGCGTCGAGGGCGGCCATGGTGGCGACCCAACCGTCGACCTCGCCCGCCATGGCGAGCGCCGCCCGCGGGAAGGGGCCGATGCCCAGGCGGGCGGCCGCGTCGAGACGATGGACGGTGTCGGCGCGCGCCGCGGCCAGGGCGACGCCGTGTCGGGCCATGGTGTCCTCGAGCGCCGCGAACCAGTGCGGATCGCGATTACCTTCGCCCAACAGGCGGGCGCGCTGGCGCAGCGCGTTCTCGTAGGCGGCCACGTCGCCGGCATGCTCAGGATGCAGCGCCGTCACCAGGCGGTCGAGGAAGCGCCGGCGCTCGCCCGGTCCGTCGAGGAACAGTCGGTCGAGCTGCGGCGTCAGCCAGACGGCCGCGACATGCAGGCCGAGCGCGGTCTGGCTCTGGGCCGGCCGGCCGTCGATGCGCACGGCTCGACGCAGGCTGCCTTCGCTCCTCGCTGCCTCCAGCCCGGTGCCGATGGCGAGCCTGCCCTCCGGCGTGTCCAGGGTGGCGGCGACCGCCCACGAAGCGGCATCGGGCTCGCCGGAGCGGCTGCGTCGGGCGACCTCATCCAGGCGGGCCCGACGCAGGCCACGGCCGGGCGCCAGGAAGGAGAGCGCCTCCAGGAGGTTGGTCTTGCCCGCGCCATTGGCGCCGACCAGCACGATGGGTTCGGGGCCGCAGTCGAGACGGAGCTGGCGGTAGTTGCGAAAGTCGGTCAGCCGAAGCTGGCGCACGGCCAGGACGGCCGGCGCTGCGCCGGTTGCGGCGTCGGGGGAGTAGGCGAGAGCGCTGATCGGCGGCGCCGTCATACCCGCATCGGCATGAGCACGTAGAGGGCGCTTTCGTCGGCGCCGTCACGTACCAGCGTGGGGGAGCCCGCGTCGGCCATCAGGAAACGCGCCTCCGAGCCCGCGATCTGCTCGGTGATGTCGAGCAGGTAGCGCGAGTTGAAGCCGATCTCGAGGGCGGTGGCCTGGTACTCGACCTCGATCTCCTCGGTGGCGCTGCCGGCGTCGGGGCTGGTGGCCGAGAGCGTGACCACGCCCTTGGCGACCGCGAGCTTGATGGCGCGCGACTTCTCGGTCGAGATGGTCGAGACGCGATCGACGGCGTGGGCGAATTCCTTGCAGGGGACGTTCAGGACCTTGTCGTTGCCGGTCGGGATGACCCGCTCGTAGTCGGGGAAGGTGCCGTCGATCAGCTTGCTGACCAGGGTGACCCCGCCCGAGGCGAAGCGGATGCGGGTGTCGGAAAGCTCGAGATCGACCGAGCCATCGCTTTCGTCCAGGAGCTTGCGGACCTCGCCCACGGTCTTGCGCGGCACGATCACGCCCGGGATCTCCGAGGCGCCCTTGGGCAGGGGTACCTCGACCCGGGCCAGGCGATGCCCGTCGGTCGCCACGCCGCGCAGCACGGCGGTGCCGCCCGCGGTGGCGGCATGGAAATAGATGCCGTTCAGGTAGTACCGCGTCTCCTCGTTGGAGATGGCGAAGCGGGTGCGGTCGATGATGCCCTTGAGGTCGGTCGCCGGGAGCTGGAAGCGGTGCGGCAGGTCGCCCTCGGCCATGGCCGGGAAGTCCGCCGGCGGCAGGCACTGCAGGGTGAAGCGGGAGCGGCCGGCGCGGATCACCAGGCTGTTGCCGTCCGAGGCGGTCTCGAGCTCGACCTGGGCGCCATCCGGCAGCTTGCGCACGATCTCGTACAGGGTGTGCGCGGGCGCCGTCGTCGAACCGGTCTTGGACGCCGTGGCATCGACCTGCTCGGTGATGGCGAGGTCCATGTCGGTCGCGGCGAGGCTCAGCCGTCCCTTCTGCGCCGTGATCAGGACGTTGGACAGGATGGGGATCGTATTGCGCCGCTCGACCACACTCTGGACATGGGCCAGCGCCTTCAGGAGGGCTGCCCGTTCGATCGTCAGTTTCATGGTTTGGTCGCTATAACGAGGGGCCAAAAATGCGGTTTAGACACCCCGTTTCGCGGGCCTGAAATGGCCTTTGCGGAACGGTTGCAGACTATAGCACGACAGGTCTCGGCGGGAAGCAAATTCGCCCGAGTTTAGAGGCTCTTAAGTCCTTGGGCCCAAAGCAAAACGGGGCCCCTGCGGACCCCGTTTAGCGCCTCTGCCCAGGAGTTGCCTAACCCTGCAACTGACGCTTTAGCAACTCGACATCTTCCGCAATCGAGAGGTCGGAGATCTTGAGTTCCTCGATCTTGCGCACGGCATGCATCACCGTGGTGTGGTCGCGATTGCCGAAGCGCTTGCCGATCTGTGGCAGGCTCAACGTCGTGAGCTGCTTGGCGAGATACATCGCGACCTGTCTCGGGCGCGCCACCGAACGCGCACGGCGCGGCGAGCTCATCTCGGCGAGCTTGATGTTGTAGTGCGCCGCGACGCGCTGCTGGATCTCGTCGACCGTCACCTTGCGGTCGGCCTGGCGCAGCAGGTCGTGCAGGACGTCCTGCGCCATCTCGACGGTGATCTCGCGACCGATGAGTTGGCCGTGGGCGACGACGCGGTTCAGCGCACCTTCGAGCTCGCGGATGTTGGTCGAGATCTTGTGCGCCAGGAATTCCAGCACGGAGACCGGCACCGGCACGCGCGCACTCTCCGCCTTGGTCTGCAGGATCGACAGCCGCAGCTCGTAGGTCGAGGAGTGGATGTCCGCGACCAGGCCGCTGCCCAGGCGCGCGCGCATGCGCTCCTCGATGTCCTGCAGCTCGCTCGGCGGCTTCTCCGAAGAGAGGACGATCTGCTTGTTCTGCTCGACCAGGGAATTGAAGGTGAAGAAGAACTCGTCCTGGCTCGCTTCCTTGCCGCAGATGAACTGGACGTCGTCGACCATCAGCACATCGACGTTGCGGAACAGTTCCTTGAACTGGCCGGTGTTCTTGGTGCGCAGCGCCTGGATGAAGCGGTTCACGAAGCTCTCGGCCGTGAGATAGAGCACGCGCTGCTTGGGGTCGCGCTCGCGGATGGCGTGCCAGATGGCATGCATCAGATGGGTCTTGCCGAGGCCTACGCCGCCGAAAATATAGAGCGGGTTGCGCTCGGGCAGCGGACGGTCCTGTTCGGCGATGTTGCGCGCGGCGGCATAGGCGAACTCGTTGGGCTTGCCGACCACGAAGTTGGCGAAGGTGTAGCGGGCCTCGGGGCCCTGGAACCCTTCCTCGCCGCCGCGGCCGATCGCCGGACCCAGGCGGGGCAACGACGACGACTGGTAGTTCTGCGGTGAGGTCGGCACCGGCGGCATGGCGATGATGTCGTTGGCGCGACGCGGCGCCGGCGGCGGCACGAGGTTGACTTCGACGCTCGACACCGTGGTGTTGACCGCCTGCCAGTAGGCCAGCACGCGGTCGCCGTAATGGCGGGCGACCCAGTCGCGCACGAAGCGCGTCGGGGCATAGAGGCGGAGCTTGCCGGTCTCCAGCTTGCCGAGCTCGACTTCGCCGAACCAGGTCTTGAAGGCCTTGTCGCCGATTTCCTTGCGCAGCCGATCGCAGACGCGCACCCAGTGCGCTTCGAGCTCCTTTCGGCCCGCAACTTCTTCCATATCGGCCCCCACCATTGTCTTCTGTTCGTACGACGCTGCGTTCTTGTTGTTGCCTGTCACCGGCGCTTGGATACGGTTCATTATGTTTGTCTCCAGGGAAGTCCCGCTGCCTTCCATCCCCCTGATGTGCCGCGCTTGGCCTGCGCATTCAGGGGCCCCTCGAAGCCGTCTGCTACATTGAGACATGTACTGTAGCCGGCCGCGGTCATGGCTTTCGCCGCCGCGGCCGAACGTGCTCCGCTCCTGCAAATGAACAGCAGCGGCGCTTCCTTGTCGGGGAGCGCGCCCGAGAGCGCGGCCACGAATTCCGGGTTGGGCTGCATGCTGGGAAACACCTGCCATTCGATCAGCGCCGGATTCTTGGCCAGCGTCTCGAGGTCGGGCAGGCCGACATAGCTCCATTCCGCCCTGGTGCGGCAATCGATCAGGACGGCGTCCTTCAACTCGCTCAGGATCTTCCACGCGGTCGTCGGGGCCACGTCGCCGGCATAGCCGGGGGCAGGGGAGACCTCGTACGTGCCCGCGATCTTGTTGTCTTTCGCCATGGCCCCCGCTCTTCATTTACGAAGCAGGCTGCTCGGACACGAGCCAACGATATACGATGGACACACAGCGCACGAATGACAATGGAGGATCGGCGAGCGTCGTTAGAGGGAACGCTTCTGTTTCGATCGACCGTCGTCAGGTGGCTGTGGCTTGCTCCCTCGTTCGTCTTCCAGCGAGGTGGTTGCCCCCCATCCTCACCTTGGCTCGCGTCTTTGCGCCCCACGCTCCGTCGCGATGAGGCGACTCTTAGACAGACTCTCGGCGCGGCGCAAACTCTTCGACTCGACTTCCAAGCAGGCTATTCATGTTGTTCGTGGTGTGCCGCTGTTGACTCGCGTGAGGATTCGATTCTCCCTCTTTGTCATCGCGTGCGACGCCGCTCAACATCTAGCGCCTGATCGCGTGCCCGGTTCGATGGAAGGGAATCGTATGTCGTTCGCCCTTTTGGCGACCAAATGTTCAGATGCGATTCGCTTAAAATTTTTTCTCGAAGATTTTTTATTGTCGTCGCCAAAAACGAAAACGCCGCTCGTTCGAGCGGCGTTCATATTCTCTGCGTCGGCGTCGTTCACGCCATCGCTTTGATGCGTGCGGCGAGTCGCGACACGCGACGCGCCGCGGCATTCTTGGTCACGACGTGCTTGGTCGCACCGCGCTGGATCTCCGGCTGCGCGGCACGCAGCGCATCGGCGGCGGCTTTCTTGTCGCCCGACTTGATCGCTTCCTCGCCCTTCTTGATCGAGCCGCGTACGCGGCTGCGGCGCGCGGTGTTCACGGCGGTGCGGCGCTCGGTCTGGCGTGCGCGCTTCTCGGCCGACTTGTGACTTGCCATCTATTCCTCGTCCTTCGGAAGGGCGGGTGTATACGGGCCGGCCGGCGGTCGGTCAACCCCGCCAAAACCAGCCATTTACCTGTGTTTCGCCCTCCGGGGAGGGGCGAACTCACCTGTGTTTCCAGGCGGCCTTACGCTTGTCGGCGAAGGCTGCCATGCCCTCGGCGCGATCCTCGAAGCCGAAGGTCGCATGGAAGGTGCGGCGTTCGAAGCGCACGCCCTCGGCCAGCGTGGTCTCGAAGGCGCGGTTGACCGCCTCCTTGGCGACCATGGTCGCGGGCAGCGACATGCCGGCGATCTTCTCGGCGGTCGCGACGGCGTCGTTCATGAGATCGGCGAGCGGGACCACGCGACTCACCAGGCCGCAGCGCTCGGCTTCGGCGGCGTCCATCATGCGGCCGGTGAGCACGAGGTCCATGGCCTTCGACTTGCCGACGAAGCGCGGCAGGCGCTGCGTGCCGCCAGCGCCCGGTATCGTACCAAGGGTGATTTCCGGCTGGCCGAACTTCGCGGTGTCTGCCGCAATGATGAAGTCGCACATCATCGCCATCTCGCATCCACCACCCAGGGCGTAGCCCGCGACCGCGGCGATGATCGGCTTGCGGACCTGGCTCACCTTCTCCCAGCCGACGGTGATGAAGTCGTTCAGGAAGACGTCCTGGTAGGTCTGGTCCTTCATCTCCTTGATGTCGGCGCCGGCGGCGAAAGCCTTGTCGCTGCCGGTGAGCACCATGCAACCGATGTTCGGATCGGCCTCGAAGGCGTCGAGCGCGTGGCCCAGCTCGCGCACCAGATCGGCGCACAGCGCATTCAGTGCCTTCGGTCGATCGAGGCGGATGATGCCGACCCGGCCCTTGGTCTCGGTCTTGATGTTCTGATAGGCGGTCACGGTGTCCTCCCCAATCATCCCCTGGGCGTGCCGACTCTGTTAACTACCGCTGGCAACGCGCGCAATAGAAGGTCGAGCGGCCGGATTGCACCAGGCGCTTGACGAGATTGCCGCAGTCGCGCGTCGGACAGACGATGCCGGCGCGGTCGTAGACGTTGAACCGGGTCTGAAAATAGCCCAGCTCGCCTCCCGGCTGGACATGGTCTCGCAAGGTCGAGCCACCATCGTCTATCGAACGCAGCAGCACCTTCTTGATGGCGGCGACCAGGCGCTCGGCGCGATCGCCCTGCACTGTATGCGCCGAGCGTCGCGGCGAGATGCCGGCCAGGAACAGCGCCTCGCACGCATATATGTTGCCGACCCCGACCAGGGTCTTCTGGTCGAGCAGCGCGGCCTTGATGGGGGTCTTGCGTCCCTTGAGGCGACTGGCGAGTGCGGTTCCGTCGAACGCCTCGTCGAGCGGTTCGGGGCCCAAGCCCTTGAACAGCTTGTGCCTGGGGACGGCGTCGTCGGCCGCCAGCAGCATCAGGCCGAAGCGGCGTGCGTCGTTGAAACGGACCTGCCAGCCTTCGTTGGTCTCGAACACGACATGGTCATGGCGCTCGAACGGATGCTCGGCGGCGCTCTCGGCATCGTGCAGGGTCATGCGACCGGACATGCCGAGATGGGCGATCAGGGTGTTGCCGTCGTCGAGCCGCAGCAGCAGGTATTTGGCGCGCCGGTCGATGGCCAGGACCGTCCGGCCCTCGACCCGCTGCGCGAACCTGGCCGGCAAAGGCACCCTGAGGTCGTGGCGGCGCTGAACCAGCCGCACGATGCGCCGCCCGACGAGTTTCGGAACGAGACCACGCCGGACCGTTTCGACCTCGGGCAGCTCGGGCATCGTCTAGGTGCCGCCTCCTGGGGTTCCGCGACTGCCGAACAGGGCGGTTCCGACGCGGACATGGGTGGCGCCGAGCCGCACGGCCGTCTCGTAATCGGCGCTCATGCCCATGCTGACCTTGGCCAGCCCGTTGCGCGCCGCCATCTTGGCGAGCAGCGCGAAGTGCAAGGCCGGCTCCTCGTCGACCGGCGGGATGCACATCAGGCCGACGATGGGCAGCTTGTGGACGTCGCGGCAGGAGGCGACGAAGGCATCGACGTCCTTGGGCAGGACACCGGCCTTCTGCGCCTCTTCGCCGGTATTGACCTGGACGTAGCAGTCGGGTCGGCGGCCGGCCCGTTCCATCTCCTTGGCGAGCGTGCCGGCCAGGCGCTCGCGATCGACCGACTGGATGACGTCGAACAAGGCCACGGCATCGCGCGCCTTGTTGGTCTGCAGCGGACCGATGAGATGAAGCTCCAGATCGGCGAACTCGGCCTTCAGCGCCGGGAACTTTCCTTCCGCTTCCTGCACGCGGTTCTCGCCGAACACGCGCTGGCCCGCCGCCAGCAGCTCGCGCACGCGATCGGCGCCGTGCGTCTTGGAGACGGCGACCAGGGTGACGGATGCCGGGTCGCGCCCTGCCGCCTTCGCTGCCTCGGCAATGCGGCTCTGCACGTCCGCCAGTCGGTCGGTAGCCTCGCTCATGCGCCGAGCTTCACCAGGGCGTCGAGGGCTTCGGCGTTGTTGGGATTGGCGGCCAGCGCCGAATCGAGCGCCTCCCGCGCCTTGTCCATCTCGCCCAGCGCCGCCAGGCAGATGCCGTAGTTCCCGAGCAGGCGCGAGTCGCCCGGCAGGCCGCGCAGCGCGTGCTCGTGCAACGACCGCGCTTCCGCCGCCCGGTCGAGATCGACCAGAACGCAGCCGAGGTTGGTCAGCACCATGGGATCGTCGGTCGCGAGCCGGGAGGCGCGCTTGAGCGCGCGCCGCGCCTCCTCGAAGCGTTTCAGGCCGCGCAGCGCCAGGCCCTGATTGTTGAGCGCCCGCACGTCGTCGGGAATTTGCTTGAGATGCGGCTCCAGCACCTGCAAGGCCTCCTCGAACTGCTTCTGTTCGATGTGCAGCAGGGAGAGCTGCAGGGTGGCGTCGCTGTCGGACGGGCTCTGGCGTAGGGCGCGCTGCAGCAGCTCAACGGCCTCGTCGTTCCTGCCGACCGCGGCCCGGGCAAGCGCCAGCGTCCGCAGCGCGCCGGTGAAATTGGGGTCTATCTCCAGCGCGCGCTGGATGGGGTCGATGGCTTCCTCCGGCCGGCCGGCGAAGTTCAGGACGAAGCCCAGGATGTGCTGCAGCACGGCACTGTCCGGCGCCAGCTCCAGCGCCTGCCGGGCGCCGGCTATCGCCTCTTCGTGATGGCCGAGGCCGCCCAGCGCCAGCGCGCGGTCGCCCAGGATCTGGCCGCGACGGGCGGCATCGTCGCCGGCATCGGCCAGGGCCATGTCCAGCACCTCGATCGCGGGCCCGTAGTGGGCCATGCGATAGAGCGCGTGACCCAGCATGTTGCGCGCCCGCGCCTGCAGGGGCTTCAGGCCCTCGATGCCAGGGCCGCCTTTTTCGATCGCCTGGTCGATGTTGCTCACGAACTCGCCGAGCTCCCGCTCGGCGGCGGCGAAGCGGCCCTGGTCCAGATGGATGGAGGCGAGCGCCAGCCGCGCCTCGACATGGGCCGGCGCCTTGCGGATGGTGTCGCGGAAACGCCGCGCCGCCTCGTCGAGGTTGCCCAGCCGTCGCGCCACCAGGCCGAGGTTGTAGGAGAGCATCGGCTCGTTGGGATCCTTGGCGATCGCCTTGCGCCACAGACCTTCGGCATCGCTGAGCGCACCGCGCTGCGCCAGGCAGACGGCCAGGAAATGCAGGATGTCCGGCCGGTCGCCGTGGCGCGCCAGAGCCGAGCGGAACAGCGGCTCCGCGCGGTCGAACCAGCCCGCCTTCAGATACTGAAGGCCGGTCTGCAGATCGGGATCGGGCGGCGGCGGAGTCCGCGAGGGGGGTGGGGTCGCCTGAGCCATGGCGCGCTGTGTAGACCCGCCTCGACGCCAAGGCTACACGAAACGGTATGGTCAAGGACGCGCACCTGTTCGCTGCTGCCATGTCTGGGGTGAAGCCGCTGAAAGGTCGCAAGGCGGCAAGCCGCGCCAAGACTGTCATCCCGAGGGCGAAGTCCGAGGGACCTTCGAGGCCCCAGAAAAGATCCCTCGCTGCGCTCGGGATGACAAAAGAGCCTGAACTTTCAGCCGACGATCAGAATTTCGACCGCGACACGTCCCGGGCCCTCGCGCGCGGCAAGCTGGTGCCGCAGGCCTCGCTCGACCTGCACGGCATGACGCTGGCGGCCGCCGAGCGCGCCGTTGCGGCTTTCCTCGAGCATGCCACGGCGCGCGATCTGCGCGTCGTGCTGATCGTCACCGGCAAGGGCCTGCGGCTGGAAGGCGGCCGCATGCTGGGCGGCCGCATCCGCGCCGAGTTCGTGGGCTGGCTCAATCGCGCCGACAATCGCCATCGGGTGCGCGCCGTGCGGGCGGCGCACCCTCGGCATGGCGGCGGCGGCGCCTTCTACGTGCTGCTGCGCCGCCGCTCGTCCGCCAGCAGCCGCTCCTTGCGCGTCACGCCCCAGCGATAGCCGGTGAGCGAGCC
>JAEZHS010000325.1 GCA_023436825.1 Pseudomonadota bacterium
ACGCCAGGCAGAGCGCGGCGCCGGCCAGGATGGCGCCGGCATAGGAACCGAAGAAGTCGTAGGCGTAGCCCGCCACCGGCGAGCCCAGCAGGGCGCCGAAGGCGACGCCGCTGTAGAGCGCGCCGATGATCGAACCCAGGGCCTTGCCGCCGAAATAGTCGGCGGCGAGCGAGGGGGCGATGGCGACGAAGCCGCCGTAGAAGGCGCCGAACGCCAGGGCGAAGACGATCAACGCCACCGCGCTGGTCGACATCGACCACACGACCAGCATGACGGCGGCGCCGACATACATCAGGCCGAACGAGTGCTTGCGGCCGAGCCAATTGGTGATGCTGGCGAACAGGAAGCGGCCGACCGTGCTGCCCACGCCGAGGAGGACGATCAGCAGCACGCCGAAGGCTTCGCCCAGGCCGACGTCCTTGGCGTAGGGCGCGAGATGGACGAACGGCGCGAACAGGCCGAACGACATCAGAAGCGCGCCGACATAGATCGACCAGAATGGCCCTGACCGTACCGCCTCGCCGAGCGGCAGGCCGGCCGGCATCGTGCTTGCGCCCGAAGGGTGTGGCGGGTCGCCGTCCGGCGTGAGGCCGTAGCGTTCGGGCGCCGGCCGAACCAGTGCGCCGGAAACGACGGCGCCCAGCACGGTGAGGGCGGCGAGCACGAGATAGGTGTGACGCCAGCCGAGATGGGCAATCAACTGATGGGCCAGCGGCGCTCCGATCAGCGTGCCGACGCCGATGCCCGCGACGGCGATGCCGCTCGCGGTGCCGCGGCCACGCACGAACCAGCGCTGTACGGCGGCCACGCTCGGCACGTAGCTGAGACCGATGCCCACGCCGACGCCCAGCCCGTAGCCGGCATAGATCTGCCACAGGCTGGTCGCCTGCGCGGCGGCGACCAGGCCGACGGCGATCAGCAGCAGCCCGCCGACCACGACGGGCCTGGGGCCGGTCCGGTCCGCGATGAGGCCGGCTGGGAAGCCCAGCAGGAAGTAGAGGAAGGCCGAGATCGAGAAGACCAGCGCGGTCTCGCCGCGCCGCGCGCCGAACTCGCTTTCCAGCGCGCTGAAGAAGGCGGCGAAGGAGTAGGCGACGGCATAGCCGGTCATCATGCAGAGGAAGGCGCCGGTGACCACCCACCAGCCGGGAAAGACGCTTCGCTTGGTCTGGGTCATGCGGGAAAGCTAGGGAGCAGGGGAGCGGTGGGCCACGGCCGATAGTTCGGCAGATTCCGAACTGTCATCGGACCGCGGGCCTCCAGGCCCGCGGCCTGATGACGCCTGATCCCATCAATGATGCTTGTTGTTCTTCTTGTCGCCGGGCTTCCAGCCCCACAGCTTGTCGGCAGCTTCGGCGATCCTGGGATCGAGCGGCTGCTGGAGGTCGTCGAGGCCCTTGCCGACGATGTCGTCGACGATGTTCAGGCCCCTGAGACGGGCGCGCATCTTGTTGTCGGAGGCAATCACATGCCAGGGCGCGCAGTCGGTGTCGGTGCGTTCCAGCATGTCGTCGTAGGCCTCGATATACTCCTTGCGCTTGGCGATGTTGCGGAAATCCTCCAGGCCGATCTTGTAGTGCTTATGAGGATCGTCGAGTCGCGCGATCATGCGCTGCTTCTGCTCCTTCTCGCTGACATGGACCATGAGCTTGACGATGCGCACGCCGTCATCGGCGAGCTGGCGCTCGAACTCGTTGATCTCGCGATAGGCCCGCTTCCAGCTGTCCTTGCTGCAAAAACCCTCGATGCGCTCGACCAGCACGCGGCCGTACCAGGTGCGGTCGAAGATCGCCCAGTTGCCCGGCGCCGGCAGGCGGTCCCAGAAGCGCCAGAGGTAATGGCGGCCCTGCTCCTCGGGCGTCGGCGCGCCGATGCGATAGACTTGGACCGATTTCGGCTCGAGCCCGCTGACGATGCGCTCGATCAGGCCGCCCTTGCCGGCAGCATCCCAGCCGTCGATGCCGATCACGACGCGGCCGCCGGTGCGCAGGCTGTGGATCTGCAGGTCGAGCAGCCGGTGCTGGAGCTCTTCAAGCTTGTCTTCGTAGTCGTCCTTGTCGATCGGATCGTCGTCCATCTCGATCTTGTCGAGACTCGGCCATTTGCCCATCGGTTCCTCCGGTGGCGGATCGTGACAGCGCCAGCGGCGGGATGCAATTCGCCTGGAGATTGATTGACAGCGCCAAGCGTCACGACGACTAATCGTCGCCGATGGCCGACGCTCAACCCACGATTCGCTACACCCAGCGCGCAGGAAAACCCGTCATCGAGGTCGCCGGCACATGGACGGTGTTCAGCCTGCGCGGCATCCGCCGCATGGCCGAGAAAGCCCTGCAGGCGGCGGGCGCCGGCAAGGCCGACCGCATCGTCGACGCCAAGAAGGTCGAACGGCTCGATACCGCCGGCGCGCTCGAGATCCTGATGCTGGCCGGCGGGCCGGACACCCAGATCGAGACCGCCGATAAGGCGCATGCCGACCTGTTCAAGGTCGTGCAGGACAACATGTGCGAGGCGCCGCCCGAGCGCCAACCGAGCTGGTTCGCCCATTGGCTGGAGGAGATCGGACGCAACACCGTCCATCTCTACCAACAGGGCGTGAACCTCGCCTCGTTCTTCGGCGAGATCCTCGTTACCTTCGTCGAGGCCTGCCTGCACCCCAAACGCTTCCGCCCGAACGCGGTCGTGCAACAGATGTACGAGGTGTGGATCCGTGCCCTGGTGATTGTGGGCGTGCTCACCTTCCTGATCGGCGTCGTGATCGCCTATCAGGGCGTTCAGCAGCTCAAGCAGTTCGGTGCGGAGACCTTCACCGTCGAGGCCGTCGGCATCGGCATGTTCCGCGAGCTCGGCGTGCTGCTCACCGCCATCATCGTCGCCGGCCGCTCGGGCAGCGCCTTCACCGCCCAGATCGGCACCATGCAGGTCAACCAGGAGGTCGACGCCATGCGCACGATCGGGCTGAACCCGATCGAATGGCTGGTCCTGCCGCGCATCTCGGCCCTGGTCATCTCCATGCCGTTGCTCGCCTTCTGGGGCGACATGACCGGGTTGCTGGGCGGGGCAGTCGCCTGCACCATCTATCTCGACTTCACGTTCGTCCAGTTCTTCGAGCGGCTGCGCGACACGGTTGGGCCGTGGCACTTCTATGTCGGCATGATCAAGGCGCCGGTGTTCGGCGCGGTGATCGCCATCATCGGCTGTTTCGAGGGTCTGCAGGTGAGGGGCAGCGCCGAGAGCGTCGGCCAGCTCACGACCAAATCGGTGGTCGAATCGATCTTCTGCGTGATCGTGCTCGACGCGATATTCTCGATCATCTTCCTGCTGGCGAACGTGTGATGGCCGATACCGCCACCCCAGCGAAGGAACGGGGCGAGAAGCCCCCGCCGCCCAAGCTCCTGGAAGGCGGGCAGCTCGTCGATCACCGCGACGGCCGCGACATCGTGCTGAAGCTGCGCGGCGTGCGCACGCAGTTCGGCGACAACATCATCCACGACAATCTCGATTTCGACGTATTTCGTGGCGAGATTGTCGGCCTGGTCGGGGGGTCGGGAACGGGCAAGTCCGTGCTGCTGCGCACCATCATCGGCCTCAATCGGCACACCAAGGGCACCATCGAGATGTTGGGCGTCGATACCGCCACCCTGCACGGCCAGGCCGAGCGCGCCATGCAGGCGCGCACCGGCGTGCAGTTCCAGGACGGCGCGCTGTTTTCCTCATTGAGCGTCACCGAGAACATCATCGTTCCGGTTCGCGAGCATGTCGGCCTGGAAGAGCAGACGATGCGAGACATCGCAGCGCTCAAGGTCGCGATGGTTGGGTTGCCGCCGGACGCCGGCGACAAGAAGCCGTCGGAGCTTTCCGGCGGCATGCGCAAACGCGCCAGCCTCGCCCGCGCCCTGGCGCTCGACCCGGACGTGCTGTTCCTCGACGAGCCGACGGCCGGTCTCGACCCGATCGGCGCGACGCACTACGACGAACTGGTCAAGGGGTTGAACGAGAGCCTCGGGGTCACGATTCTGATGGTGACGCACGACCTGGATAGCCTTTATGCAGCTTGTGATCGTATTGCTGTGCTGCTCGACAAGCGCGTCGTGGTAGGTACCATAGACGAGTTGCTGAATTTCGATCATCCCTGGGTCCAGGAATACTTCCGTGGACCGCGCGGACGAGCGGCGGCGAAGCAACAGGAGTAGAGCAGCGGCAAATGGAAAGAAGATCGCCCTATGTGCTGATCGGCGCGGCGATGATCCTGTTCATTGCCGCCGTCGCGGGCTTCGTCATCTGGAAGCTGCGCGCAGGTGACCGCACGGCCTACGCTTACTATGACATCCTGTTCTCGGGTGACGTGCAGGGGCTCACCACCGATTCGCCGGTGTTCTATCGCGGCCTGCGCGTCGGCCGCGTTGCCAACATCCAGCTCACCTCGCGCGTCGATACCCAGCGCTCGACGGGGCGCGAGCGGCTCAGCGAGAAGATCGAGGTCACGGTCGCGGTCGACTGGAACATTGACATCCGCGAACGCTCTTACGCGGTGTTCGAGAAGCCGTTCATCGCCGGCGCGCCGTTCATCCAGATCGTCGGCCGCCTCGACGTCGACCAGATCAAGCCCAAGAGAAGGGCGGGCGACAGGCCTTACCCCGAGATCCGCGAGGGCGCCTCGTTCCTGCAGGCGACATCGACCTCGGCGCAGGAGCTCCTGACCAAGGCCGGCGTCACGGTCGACCGGCTGAACGAGCTCCTGAGCCCTGACAATGTCGGCGCGATCGCCGATTCGCTGCGCAACATCCAGACGCTGACCACGGCCTTCGCCAAGCAGGACGCCGCGATTCAGTCGACGCTCGCCGAGCTGCCGATCGCCATCGCCGAGTTCCGCAAGACCTTCGACAAGGTCAACACCCTGACCGATTCGCTGAACGTGCTCGCGCTGGAACTCGGGCCGCAGGACGCCGCCAGCAGGAAGGCGCTGGCCGGCAAGGAGCCGAGCGAGCTTTCCAAGACCCTTACCGAAGCGCGCGTGGCGCTCAAGAACATCGACAACGCGGCGGGGCAGCTCGGCAAGCTGGTCGGTGACAGCAAGGGACCGGTCAAGAACTTCACCGAGACCGGGCTCAACGAGCTGTCGATGACCATCCGCGAGCTGCGGCAGCTCACCGCCAACCTGAACGTCATCGCCACGAGGCTCGAACGGGATCCGTCGGGCTTCGTATTCAGCGGCAAGCAAGGATACACGCCCAAATGATATTTCGCCTGGCCACCCTTGCGGGGGTGGTCGTCCTGCTCGCCGGTTGCCAGTTCATCAGTGCGGTCGACGCGGCCACCGAGCCGCAGGACCTCTACACGGTCACCCCCAAGAGTACTTTCGATCCCGACCTGCCGTCGGTCTACTGGCAGCTCGCGGTCGAGGCGCCGGCGGCCGCCGCCAACCTCAATACCGGCCGCATCGCCATCGCCATGACGCCGACCTCGACGGACTACTATGCCAAGGCGGCGTGGACCGATCGTGCGCCGCTGATGGTGCAGACCCGGATCGTCGATTCCTTCGAGAACACGCGCAAGATCGTAGCGGTCGCCCGCGAATCGATCGGCCTCCGCGCCAACTACGTGCTGCAGCCTGATCTGCGCAACTTCGAGGCGCTGTACTATTACGGCAAGCCGCCGATCGTGCGCGTGCGCATCATCGCCAAGTTGGTGCGCATGCCCGACCGGCAGATCATCGGCGTCGGGTCCTTCGAGCGCTGCGTGCGTGCACGCGCCGATTCGGTTCCCAAGGTCGTCGACGCCTTCGATCAGGCGCTGGGCGGCGTCATCAAGCGCCTGGTCGCCTGGACGCTGCGTACGCCGCCGGCGCGTCCGGCGCCGGACGACGCGCCCTACAACATCGAGCGCTATCGCAACCCGGCCAACGCCGTGATCGATAGCGAGAATTGCCCGAAGGGCAGCGACGCCTCGATGGTGCCGTTCACGGACGAGTAGTCTCGCCGGACCGCGAGCCTCCAGGCCCGCTCATGCTCTTCCGGACCGGGGGGCGCCCGGCGCC
>JAEZHS010000373.1 GCA_023436825.1 Pseudomonadota bacterium
GCTCGAGGAAGCCAGCCGGCTGGGCCACGGTCCCGGACGTCAGCGCGAAGGCCGCATCGACGGTCTCCATCTCGGGGATGCGCAATGGATCCGAGCGCAGCGGGCTCGACGGCTCGTCGACGGCGACACCGTAGTACATGCGCCGCTCGCAGTTCAGCAGGAAGTCGTCGAAGCGGCCATCGAGCAGCGCATCGCCGGTGCGCGCCAGCCAGTCGAGCATGCCTGCCTTTAGGCCGGCATAGGTGGTGATCTGCGCGGGCATCAGACCATGCCTCCGTCTGTGCGCAGCCAGCGCCAGTCGGCGCTGTTCAGCAGCTCGTCGACCTTGTCCTGGTGATCGGGGTTCCAGTAATCGACGCCGAGCTCGTTGCGCCACTTGGCGATGACGATCAGCGGGATGCGCGCCACCATGCGGACGTCGCGCTCGCCGTTGTAGGGGTCGCAGTGATTCTGCGCCTCCTTGTTCAGGTCGAGGATGGGCGCCGCCACCTGGGACGACTTCTGCGCCCAGTTGCCCTCGCCATCCTCGAGCCACCACTGCGCGAGCCCGGTGGCGGGATCGAAGCCGAGCAGTCGCTGGGACATCACAGGATCTCCGCCTGGTCGCGATCGGACAGGAACCTGGCGAGATCCGCCGGAACCTTGAGGCGAGCGCGTTTGTCGACCCGCGTCGTCACCTGTGCATCGGCCCAGTCGGCGCGGCCGTTGCCGTGCTCGTCGAGCGGCAGATAGACGTGGTTCACGGTGACGACGACGGCTACGTCAGCAGGCTTCTTCGCCATGTCCAAAGCTCCTGGGAAAGTGGTGGGAGGGACCGAGAGCCCCTCCCACGGTCATGGTCCGTTTCAGTTGAGGTCGGCGACGATGCCGTTGCCGGCCTCGTTGCGGCTCTCCAGGGTCACTTCGCCGATGATGTGGAACTTGCGGGCGTCGCCGGTCCTGGCGAGCTCCTCCTTCTTCCACTTGCGCAGCCACAGCAGGCGCCACAGCGACGGATCGATGACTTCGATCTCGCGCCCGCGTACGAAGCGGCTGGCCATGGCGTTGAAGGTGCCGAAGTCCGAGACGTAGCGATCGACGGCGCCGATCACGGTCGCGGCCTTGCCCTTGGGCTCCTGGTACTGCGTGGCGATGCCGGTGAAGGCCGAGAAGGTCTGCTTCTGCGACGCGCCCATCAGCAGGATGGTGGGCTTGCCGCCCGCGGTCCACGCGGCCCGGACCACCGTCTTCAGCAGCGTCTCGGTCGAACCGCGCGGCGTGCCGTCGGTCGGCGCCACGGTGTTGCCCGCGGTGAAGCCGCCAGAGGCACCGCCGGCGCCACGCGAGACGTTGGACGTGATCCACGATTCGAAGCCGCCGAGCTTGCGCGTCACCGCGCCGGACTGGGCGATCGAGGCCTGGTTCTGGCAGGCGATGGCCTCGAGGTCCATCTTGACGCGGCGGCCGGCCAGCGCGGTCTGGTAGCTGATCTCGCTGTCGCGGCCGGCCTTCTTCACCGCTTCCTGGGTGTTGGAGATGGTAAAGGGTTTCTTCAGGATCTGCGTGCGGTTGCCCACGCGCACCGTCGGCGTGATCGCCGCCGCGGTCGTGTCGTCGCCTTCGAGGTTGCTGTTGCTCGTGTCGGCATTGCCGAGCGCATCGAGCTGCCATTCCTCGTAGGTGGCGTCGGCGTCACCCGAGCCGATGGTGCTGATGAACGGCGTCTCGTCCTTGTTGAGGATGGTGATGATGTTGTGCAGCGATTCGCGGTTGCCCACGGCGCTGTTGCTGATGAAGGTGTTGGTCGGTGCAGCCATCGAGATTTTTCCCGTAACTAGAGGTCGTTTGCGCGGTCTGGTTACAAACCGCTTAGGCGGATCAGCTCGGCCGCGTCGGCGATCGAGGCTCCGCCGCTCTTCCTGAACCGCTCGCCCACTTGCCGGGCCGCCTCGCTCTGCCGGTTGCCGGCGCGCCCGAGGGCGTTGGGTGCCGGTCCGGGGGCGACGCGGGTCGGTGTCGTCTTCGCGGTGTTGATCGCCGTCGCGGCGCCGTTCGATGACGACGTCCTGACGGTCGAAGCCTGCTTCTGGGCCTGCTCGAAGCGCATGGCGGCGAGCGCCAGCTCGATGATCGGGGCCTCGTGAATGGCGTTGATCCGGTCGGCCGAAATGCCCTTGGCTGCCAGGAAGCTGCCGAGGTCGGCGTAGGTCCTGGCGGCGACGTCCGGTCCGAAATACTCCGGCAGCTTCTTCGCGAGCTTGGCATGCTCGACCTGCCTCGCCTCGACGAAGGCGCGCTGGACGCGCTCGTTGGTGATGGCGATTTCGGCCTCGCCACGACGGTTCGCCTCGAGCAGCAGGGTCGCCTCATGGTCGCGCTGCTGCTTCAGCCGGGCCCATTCCGCCGGGTTGTCGGCAGCGAGCTTGTTCCAGTCGACCTGCGACCACTTGTCGGCAAAGGCCTGCTGGAAAGCCGGGCCGTTCTGCCGCCACCAGCTCGCCGCCTGCTCGACGACGCCAACGGCGCCCTGAGCCACGCGCAGGGCCTCTTCCCGCACCTGGGCGGCCTCGCGGCTCTTCTCGTTCACGAAGGCGATGCGCTGCTGCTCATATTTGCGCAGCATCGGTCGCAGCCCCTCGGGCACGTCCTTCCAGACCGCCTTGTCGTCGGCGTTCCAGAACTCCGGCGCTTCGTCGGCGGCCGCTACCTGCGGCTCGGCCTCCATCTCGACGTCGGCATCGGATTCGCCCGCCGATCCGTCCTGTTCGACCTCCAGGGCCGGTTCGGGCTCGCGTCCGACTTCTTCGATCGGGCTGGCGTCGTCCAGCAGCGCCACGGCGCCGGCGACGTCGACGGATTCGGGCACGGCTTCGGACACGGCTTCGGGCACGGTCTCAGTTTCTGCGGCCATAGAGGCTCTCCTTCAGTTGTTCACGACGCTCCTTGAGCTGCTTGTCGGCCTCGTACTCGTCGACCAGGCTCGACAGTGCTGCTTTCACCTCGGTCGCGACGCGGGCGCGGTTGTAGGCGATCTCGCGCGTCGTCATGTCGTCGGGATCGCTGGTCAGCACGCGGCGCATCTCGTTGTTCACGAAGTCGTCGAACAGCCAGCCGGCATCGGCCAGCACCTCGCGTGCCCGTCGGTATCTCTGCTCGTTGTCATCGGTCATGATGGGATCCTCGGTTCTGCCTGGGCGTCGGCCTGAAGGCTCGCCTTCAAGCCGGCCTTGAAGCGTTCGATCTCCGCCCATTGCCGCGCCTTGAATTCGGCGATGGCGATGTCGGCCTGCGCCTTCTCGCGCTTGATCTGCATGTCTGCCGCGGCCGCTTCGCGCAGGATCTCGATCTGCGCCTGCGCGATGACCAGCTCGGGACTCGGGGCCCCCGGGGGCGGGGGGGGGGGTGGCGGCGC
>JAEZHS010000442.1 GCA_023436825.1 Pseudomonadota bacterium
GTGATCGCCTTGACCATGCCCTCGGTCGTGCGCTCGGTCTGGGCGCGGTCGTTCTCGGCAAGCTTCCAGCGCAGGACTTTGATGGTGTCGCCATGCTCGTCGCGCGCCTGGCGTTCGCTCAAACCGACCTGCGCCAGCTCGGGATCGGTGTAGGTCGCCCAGGGCACGATCGCGGTATCGAGCCGGGCGGGGGCGCGGAACAGGGCGCCGCGGATGAACAGCGAGGCCTCATAGCCAGCCATGTGGGTGAAGGCATAGCGGCCGTTGCAGTCGCCGATCGCCCAGACATTGCGGTTCGACGTCTTGAGCGAGGCATCGACGGTGATGCCTTTGGCGGTATGGGCGACGCCGGCCTTGTCGAGGTCGAGCCCTTCCACGACCGCCGCGCGGCCGGCGGCGACCAGCAGGTGTGATCCTTCGAAGCGGTCACCGTTCTCCAGGATCGCCGCGACGCCCGTCGGCGAGCGCTCGACCCGTGCGATTCTGGCGTGGCCGCGCAGATCGACGCCTTCACCTGCAAGGCGTGTGACGACGATCGCGGCGAGCTCGGGATCGTCCTTGGCGAGGAAGTCGGCGACCTCCAGCACGGTGACCCGCGACCCCAGCCGGCGATGGGCCTGGGCCAGCTCCAGCCCGATCGGCCCGCCGCCGATCACGATCAGATGGCTGGGCAGGGTGCGGTTGGCGAAGATCGTCTCGTTGGTGAGGAAGCCCGCTTCGGCCAGGCCAGGGATCGGCGGCGCCGTCGGCCGCGAGCCGGTCGCCAGCACGATGCGACGGCTCCTGATGCGATGCGGCCCGGCCTGCAATTCGGTCGGGCCGACGAAACGCGCCTCCTCCTTCAGGACGCGCACGCCGAGCTTCTCGAAGCGTTCGACCGAATCGTTGGGCGCGATGGCGGCGATCACCTCGGCTACGTGGTCCATGACGCGGGCGAAATCGACCTTGGATTCGACCGGCGCGATGCCGAAGGGTGCGCCGTCGCGCTGCGCCTGGGCTGCCTTGGCGGCGGCGATCAGCGCCTTGGACGGCACGCAGCCGTAGTTGAGGCAGTCGCCGCCCATCTCGGCGCGTTCGATCAATACGACGTCGAGCCCGAGATGCGCGGCGCCGGCAGCCACGACCAGTCCGGCCGAGCCCGCACCGACGACGCAGACGTCAGGAGTGAGCGTTGTCATTGCGGCCACGCAGATGGGCGTACAGCACGGGCACCAGCGCCAGCACGGCGAGCCCGAGCAGGGGCAGCAGGAAGCGCCACTCGAAGATGATGCCGAGATTGGGCGCCTCGCCGCGATCGAACAGCAGGCCGAAGCTGGCGCCGACGCCGGAATAGACGAAGGCCGCGGGGATGATGCCGATCAGCGTCGCGAGTGTGTAGGGGCCGAGCTTCATGCCGAGCAGTGCCGGCACGATGTTGACCAGCCAGAACGGGAACACCGGCACCAGTCGCAGGAACAGCAGATAGCTGAAGCTGTCGCGGCGAAAACCTTCCTCGAAGCGCGCCAGCGTCGCGCCCGCGCGCGTGTGGAAGAGGTCGTAGAAGGCGGTGCGCGCCGCCAGGAACACCGCCACGGAGCCCAGTGTGGCGCCGATCACCGACAGGCTGGCGCCCAGCCAGACGCCGAACAGGAAGCCGCCCACCGGCGTGATGAGGATGGCGATCGGCAGCGAGAACGCCACGACCAGCGCGTAGATCAGCACGAACAGCACGATCGCGAGAGGGCTGTTGGCCGCGACCCAGGCGGCGAGCGCGGCGTGGTGCCGGCTCAACATCTCGAAAGAGAAGTAGCGTTCGAGGCCGAACAGCAGGAACAGCACCAGCCCCAACAGCAGGATCGCCGCGGGCGCGAGCCGGCGCCACATCTGGGAGGTCATGTCGCCTTTCGTGTGGCTTCACGATGGATATTGGCCTGTCAGACCGCTGCCTCAAAGCAAATGCGCTCACGCATCGGTGACGCGATCGGCCTAATGGCCGGATGGGGGCAGGCCGGGATCGGTCGCGGCGAAGCTCGCGCGCTGGCTGACTTTCGCCCACCACGTCGCAAGCCGCGGATAGTTGGTCAGCGCTTCGACGCCTTCGGGCGCGAGCGTGAAATAGGCGATCATCGCGCCGACATGCAGATCGGCGAGCGACAGTTCGGGTCCGGTGAGAAAGGGCTTCAACGCCAGCGCCTCGAGAGCGGCCAGGACCTTGGCTGCGCCCGAAAGGCCGCGAGCGATCTCCGCCTCATCGACCGGCCGGCCGGCCGCGGTCCGGAAGACGCGGTGCGAGAAGACCTGCCGGACCATCGGCCAGTAGCCGTAGGAATCGATGATGCCGATCAGCTGGTCCATGCGGGCGAGCGCGCGCGGCGAGCCGGGCTGCAGGTCGGGACCGGCGATGGTGCGGTCGACATAGCGGGTGATGGCGCCGGTCTCGTAGAGCACGAAGCCGTCATGGACCAGGGTCGGCACCCGGCCGAACGGATGCAGCGCCAGGTACTCGGGCGGGGGCTCGGCGAAGGGGTTCACCTCGACCCGGTCGTAGGCGACGCCCTTCTCGGCCAGGGCCAACCGGGCGATGCGGTTGTAGACGCTGTAGGTGTAACCATGCAGGACGAGGGACATGGCTCATTGTACGGGAGCGCGGCTTCCGCCCCGCATCACGATCAAGCGCGCACGCGAATGCGCAAGCGGGCCGCACGCTCCGTGCTCCCAGCCTCGTTGACTCGAAGGCCCGCCGCGCTTATTACCCTCGCCCACAGAATTCGCCCCCGCTGTAATTGGCGGGGGCCTTGTATTTAAAGGAGTTGCGTGATGAAACGCACCTATCAGCCGAGCAAGCTGGTGCGCAAGCGCCGGCACGGCTTCCGGTCCCGGATGGCAACGGTGGGCGGCCGCAAGGTCATCGCCAGCCGCCGCAAGTCGGGCCGCAAGCGCCTCTCGGCCTAGCCGGCCCCGGTAAATTGGCCTCGGCACGCCTCGGGCGGCTGCCGAACCGCCGCGATTTCCTGCGCGTCCAAGCCGGTCGGCGCTGCGCCATGCCGGGCTTCGTCCTGCAGGTCGCCCCCGCCCCTGCCGACCTCGCTTTGCCCGCCATCCGGGTCGGTTTCACCGTCAGCCGCAAGGTCGGCAATGCCGTCATGCGCAACCGGGTCCGCCGTCGGCTGCGTGAAACCGCCCGCGAAGTGATCCCGGGCCGGGCCCGCCGCGATCTCGATTACGTCCTGGTCGGCCGGCAGGCCGCCATCGACCGCGACTTCGCCGCGCTGCGCCAGGAACTGTTCGAGGCCCTCAAGCGGCTGAAAGCATTGGCCCCCACGTCGTCCCTCGCGACGCCATGACCTGCCACGGACTCCTTGCGCATGCCCCGGCAAATCGCCAGTTTCCGGGCCGCATGATCTCCCGCCTGATGACCGGAGCGCTGCGCGGCGCCATCCGCCTCTATCAGCTGACGCTGGCGTATTTCTTCGTCGGCGCCTGCCGCTATGAGCCGTCGTGCTCGGCCTATGCGGCCGAGGCGGTGGCGCGCCACGGCGGGCTGCGCGGCAGCTGGCTGGCGGCGCATCGGCTGTGCCGCTGCGGGCCATGGGGAGGCGTGGGCTTCGATCCCGTGCCGCCGAAGCTTTCCTGTCAATCCGCCGAGCGCGCCTAAAAGTCTGACCCAATGGACCAGAAGAATTTCATCATCGCCATCGTGCTCTCGGTGCTGATCATCGTGGGCTGGCAGGCTGTTTTTCCGCCGGCCAAGCCGCCGGTCAACCAGCAGCAGCAGCAGACGGCATCGACCCAGAACGGCACCGCGCCCCAGGCGCCGAGCGGCGCGCCCGGCAGCCAGGGAACGGTGCAGCCCGGCGCTCCGGCCGCGCAGCCGGCGCAGATCGTGAGCCGCGCCGAGGCGCTCGCCCGTTCGCCGCGCGTCACCTTCGACACGCCCGAGTTGGTCGGTTCGATCGCGCTCAAGGGCGCGCGCATCGACGACGTCCGCTTGGTGAAGTATCGCGAGACGGTCGATCCCAAGAGCCCGCCGGTGCCGGTGCTGTCGCCGGTCGGTGGCGAGCATCCCTATTACGCCGAGTTCGGCTGGTCGCCGGCCGATCCGTCGATCAAGGTGCCGGGCCCCGATTCGGTGTGGACCGCGGACAGGGAGACGGTGGCGCCGGGCAAGCCGGTGCGGCTCACCTGGGACAACGGCCAGGGCCTGATCTTCGCCCTCGACATCTCGCTCGACGAATACTTCATGTTCGACGTCAAACAGAGCGTCGAGAACAAGAGCGACAAGCCGGTCACCATCTATCCCTGGAGCCTCGTCGTCCGCTACGGCGAGCCCAAGGCCGAGGGCATCTACATCCTCCATGAAGGTCCCTACGGCGTCTTCAACGGCAGCCTGAAGGAATTCAGCTACTCCAACTTCAAGGACAACAAGCAGGAGAAGATCGCCACCACCGGCGGCTGGGTCGGCATCACCGACAAGTACTGGATGGCGACGCTGATCCCCGACCAGAAGCAGAAGGTCGACGTCACCTTGAAGCAGACCGGCTCGGGGCCGGAGCTGAAATACCAGATCGACTACATCGCGCCGGGCCAGGCGATCGCGCCGGGCGCCACCGCCACGACCGACGCCAAGTTGTACGCCGGCGCCAAGATCGTGCGCGTCATCTCCGACTACGAGCAGAAGTACGGCATCGAGAAGTTCGACCTCACGATCGATTGGGGCTGGTTCTCGTTCTTCACCCGGCCGCTGTTCTGGCTGCTCGAGTGGCTGTACGTGCACCTCGGCAACTTCGGCGTGGCGATCCTGGTGCTGACCGTGATCGTCAAGGCAGTGTTCTTCCCGCTGGCCAACAAGTCCTATGCGGCGATGAGCAAGATGAAGGCGCTGCAGCCGGAGATGGAGAAGCTCAAGGAGCGCTACGGCGAGGATCGCCAGCGCATGAACCAGGAGCTGATGCAGCTCTATCGCCGCGAGAAGGTCAATCCGGCGGCGGGCTGCCTGCCCATCCTGGTGCAGATCCCGGTGTTCTTCGCGCTCTACAAGGTGCTCTACACCACCATCGAGATGCGCCATCAGCCGTTCTTCGGCTGGATCAAGGACCTGAGCGCGCCCGATCCGCTCACCATCCTGACCGGTTTCGGTCTGTTCCACTGGCACGTGCCGGAGTTCCTGCATTTCTTCAACATCGGCATCTGGCCCATCATCATGGGCGTCACGATGTACCTGCAGCAGAAGCTGAATCCGGCGCCGACCGATCCGGTGCAGGCCCGGGTCTTCCAGTTCCTGCCCATCCTGTTCACCTTCATGCTGGCGCCGTTCGCCGCCGGCCTCGTGATCTACTGGGCGTGGAGCAACACGCTGTCGATCGCCCAGCAGTACACGATCATGCGCCGCCACGGCACGCCGATCGGCGGCAAGGGGAAGCCGGCCGTGGCCACCGCAGCGCCGGCGCCGACACCAGCTTCCGTGACCGCGCCCGCCGATGGCGGGGGCGGCGGCAAGAAGGGCGGCAAGGCGAAGAAGCGCTGATGGCTGAACGCGCGCCGGAGGAGATCGAGGCAGCGCGCAAGCTCTTCGCCGGCCCGTGCGAGTTCGTGGCCGGCGCCGCCTCGTTCGACTCCCTGCCGGCGATCGCGCTGCCTGAGATCGCCTTCGCCGGCCGCTCCAATGTCGGCAAGTCGAGCCTGGTGAACGCGCTCACCGGCCGCAGCACGCTCGCGCGCACCTCGTCCAAGCCCGGCCATACGCGGCAGATCAACTTCTTCGACCTCGCCGGGCGGATCTTCCTGGTCGATCTGCCGGGCTACGGCTTCGCCCAGGTCTCGCGCTCGATGAAGGAGGCATGGCAGGACCTCGCTTCGGCCTATCTGCGCGGCCGGCCGACGCTGAAGCGCGTCTGCCTGCTGATCGATTCGCGGCATGGCGTGAAGGAGACCGACCGCGAGACCATGAAGAACCTCGACAAGGCCGCGGTGTCCTACCAGCTCGTGCTGACCAAGTGCGACCAGCTCAGGGCCGCCGACGTGCCGCGCGCCGTCGCCGCCGCCGAAGCGGTCGCCCGCAAGCACGGCGCCGCCCATCCCGAGGTGCTGCCGACAAGCAGCGAGACAGGGCTTGGAATTCCGGAGCTAAGGGCCGAGATCGCGACGGTAGGCCTAGGTT
>JAEZHS010000465.1 GCA_023436825.1 Pseudomonadota bacterium
GTTGCGACCGGGCCGGCCGCCGCTCGTGATCGGTAAACGAGGGAGAGAATCGTGGCTGAGGGACCAGCCACCAACAAGAAGTCCGAAGCGATCAGCAGGGCGCTGCCCTTCCTGAGGCGTTACGCCCGGGCCGTTACCGGTTCCCAGAAGCGTGGCGACGAGTGGGTCAGGCTTTGTGCCGAGGTTGCCGTTCAGCAACCTGACCTGGTCGCCCAGGCAGATGACACCAAGCTCGGCGTCTTCACGCTGTTCCACCGCCTGCAGCAACCGTTCGGCGGGCTTGAAGAGGCGGGCAGCGAGAACAGCGTGAGCGGCCGCCTGAAGGAATCGCTCACCGACATGGCGCCCTTGCAGCGCCAGGTGTTGCTCCTCACGGTGCTCGAAGGATTCACCGTCGCCGACGCCGCCAAGATCCTCGGCATCGAGCCCGAGGCGGCCGAGCGCAGCCTCGACGAGGCGCGCCGCGAGCTGCAGCGGGTCGCGGCGGTGCGCGTGCTGGTCATCGAGGACGAGGCGGTGATCGCGCTCGACGTCGCCGACATCGTGCGCAACGCCGGCCACCAGGTGGTCGGCATCGCCGCTACCGAGAAGACCGCCGTCGAGCTCGCCAAGCAGCATTCGCCGCATCTCGTGCTGGCCGACATCCAGCTTCGCGGGGGCGACAGCGGCATTGCCGCGGTCAACCAGATCATGCGTTCGATGAACGTGCCGGTGATCTTCGTCACCGGCTATCCCGAGCGGCTGCTGACCGGCAAGCAGGTCGAGCCTGCCTTCGTCATCTCCAAGCCGTTCGATCCCGATCTTCTTCGCGCGGCGATCGCCCAGGCGCTCGATACCGTCTCGATCTAAGACCGGAGCGGCGCGATGCTGGCCGGTTGGTCGCTGCGCACGAGGCTGGTCGGGATCGTCACCATCGCGCTCTTGCCCGTGCTCGCATTGTCGGCTTGGTACGCCGTGCGTGAGCAGCGTGCGACCGAGCTGCGCCGCGCCGAAACGGTGACTGCCGCGGCCGAGCTGGTGGTCACCCGCCAGCGCGAGTTGCTGGAAGCCACGCGCCGCCTGCTGGCGGCGATGTGCGAGGAGGACGCTGTCCGGTCGAGCGTCAACCCCGATGCGACGCCGGCCGACATCAACCGTTGTGAGGCCTATCTCGGGCGGGTACTGCAGAAGTTCCCCAACGAGTATTCCGCTGCCACCGTCACCGACGTCGAGGGCACGGGCCGCTGTTCCAGCGCCGCGACTGCCATCGGCATGGGTTTCGCCGACCGCGAGATCTTCCGGATGGTGCGAGAGAGCCGCAAGTTCACCGTGGGAGCTCAGCTCGCCAGCCGTCTCACGCCCACCGCCGTGATCCCGGCCGCCCTGCCGATCATGGGAGGCAATGATTTTCGCGGCATGTGCGTGCTCGGCATCTCGCTGCGCTCCTTCGCCGATCTCGTGACGCCGGCAGCGACGCCCGACCAGATCACGGTGTCGCTGGTCGACCGGCGCGGCGTGTCGCTTGCTGGCAGTCCCGAGGCGGCGCGAGTCCTGCCGGTCGCCGTGCGGGTTGCTGCGGCGATCGTTGGCGGTCAGAAGGCGTTCCTGGACTACGGCCAGGAGGGCCAGCTCTACGAGTTCCGCCTGCTGCCGCTCGCCGAGACGTCGATCTTCGTGATCGCAGCGGCGCCGGTCGCCGAGGGGTTTCCCACGCTGCTGGCCGACTGGGGCGGCTTCGCGCTGGTCGTGCTGGCGCTCGCTGCGGCGCTGCTGGCGGTGTGGCTCGGCGCCGACCGCTGGTGCGTGCGGCCGCTGCGCTACATCCGCGACTTCGCCGATCGCGTGGCGCGCGGTGACGAAATGAAGCTCGAACCCAGACGCGCCTGGGGACCGGAACTGTCGTCGGTCGGCGAGGGCGTGCGCGCCATGGCCGCGGCGATCGCCAGCCGCGAGGCCGAGCTCAGGGCCGGCCTGGAGCAGCGCGACCACATGCTGCGCGAGATCCATCATCGGGTGAAGAACAACCTGCAGATGATCTCGAGCCTGCTGAACCTGCAGGCTGGAGAGATCCGCTCGCCGCGCATCCGCCGCTTCTTCGGCGACGCCCAGAACCGCGTGCTCACGCTCTCAATCCTGCACCGCCATCTTTACGAGCGCTCGAGCTGGGCGCTGGTCGACTTCCAGCAGTTCATCAGCGACCTGGTGCGGCAGATCTCGGTCGGGCGCCGCAATCGCGACCGGCCGCAACCCCGCTACCAGATCCGTGCGCCGATCATGGCGGTCGGCCCCGATATCGCCATACCCATCGGCCTGATCGTCACCGAGGCGGTGAGCAGCGCGCTCAACCGAAGCTTCGAGAATGTCACAGCGCCGGAAATCCGCATCGAGGCAGCCGACAAGGCGGGGACGGTCCAGCTGACCATCGAGGACAACGGCGCGGGGCACGGCGGCTCGTTCGGCGCAGACGGACGCGGCGGTTTCGGACTCACCCTGATTCGGGGCCTTGCCATGCAGCTCGGAGGCGAGGCACAGATATCGGCGCGAGAGGGCGGAGGAATTCGAGTGGCGGTAACCTTCCCCATGCCGCAGGACCAGGAAGCCGATGCGTAGCGTCGCCGGCACGGCGCGTTCGACGGGCGTGATCGTCGGCCTGACGATCGCCGTCCTGATCGGCACGGCTGCGCTGCTCGCCATCACCCATTCGAACTCCGCGTCGCGCCAGCAGCGCCTGGTGGTCGGCAGCTACGAGATCCTGTCGCTGATGCGCCAGACCGTGATCGCCCTGCAGGACAGCGAGATCGGCCAGCGCGCCTACCTGCTGAGCGGCCAGGCAAGCGACCTCGAGCCGTACGAGCGGGCGCGCCTGCGGATCGAGAGCGGCCTGCGGCAGCTCGAGGCGGCGGCGGCCGGCGATCCCGACACGACACGGCAGGTGCGTGAATTCCGTGCGGCAGCCAACGAGAAGCTCGATCAGATCAACAGCACCATCAGCGCCTACCAGCTCTTCGGTCGCGACTATGCCCTCGCCCAGGAGCGCACCGGGTCGGGCAAGGTCACCAGCGACCAGATTCGCCAGATCTCCGAAGCCTTCATCGAAGGCCAGAGACTGCTGCTGGCCCGCCGATTGGCGCTGCTGCGCTCCGAGCAGGAACAGTCGGACATCGCCGGGCTTCTGCTGCTGGCTGGCGCCTTCCTTTGCCTGTTCATCGGCATGTACATCGTCATCCGCGGTGCCCGAAGCCTGGAGAACGCTCAGCTTGCTCTGGCCGACCGCTCGCACCTCCTGCAGTCGACGCTCGAAAGCCTGCAGGACCCGATCTTCGTGATCGATGCCGACGGCAAGGTCGTGGCGTGGAACGAGGCCTTCCTGCGCCTGTCGGGGTGGGATCCCGGCAAGCACGCGACGCTGACGCGCGGGCAGCTTCTGTCCGACCGCTCGCCCGCCATGCGGGCGTTGCTCCAGCCTCTCAAACTCGATGGAGAAGCGGCCGACCGGCTGGTGACGGCGCGCGCGAGCCACGACGGCCGCGACTACGAAGTCTCGCGCGGCGAGATGTCGGGCGGCGGCGCGGTGGTGCGCTGCGTCGACATCACCGAGAAGCTGCGCGACGAGACGGCGCTGCGCCAGGGCCAGAAGATGGAGGCGACAGGCCAGCTCACCGGCGGCATGGCGCACGACTTCAACAACATCCTCCAGGTCATCCAGGCCAACCTCGATCTGGTGAAGAATGCGGTGCTGAACGACCAGGCCGCGCTCGCCCGTCTCGGCGCTGCAGGCGCGGCGGCCGACAGGGGAGCCAGGCTCACCCAGCAGCTTCTCGCCTTTGCGCGGCGCCAGCCGCTGGCGCCGCAACCGACCAACGTCGCCCGCCTGGTGCGCGACCTTGCCGACCTGCTGCGCCATTCGCTCGGCGAGCGCATCACCATTGCGCTCGAGATCGCCGCCGAACCGTGGAACGCCAAGATCGACCCTGGTCAGCTCGAGAACGCCATCCTCAACCTGGCGATCAACGCACGCGATGCCATGCCGGAGGGCGGGACAGTGACCGTCGAAGTGTCGAACGCCACGCTCGATCGGCGTTACGCGGCGCTGCATCCCGACGTCACGCCAGGCCCCTATGTGCTTGTCGCGGTGAACGACACCGGCACCGGCATGCCGCCCGAGGTGGCGGCCCAGGCGTTCGATCCGTTCTTCACGACCAAGCGCGACGGCAAGGGCACGGGGCTCGGCCTCAGCATGGTCTATGGCTTCGTGCGCCAGTCGAACGGACACATCCGTATCGACAGCGCCATAGGTCAAGGTACCAGCGTCAAGCTCTACCTGCCGCGCACCATGGACCCGGTGCTCGACATGCCGAGCGATACCGGCAGTGCCCAGAGCGGCAGCGAACGCGTCCTGGTGGTCGAGGACAACGACGAGGTCAGGCGCGCGGTGGTCGCCCTGCTGTCCGGCTGGGGCTATCGCGTGGTCGCCGCCGAGAACCCGGATGTCGCGGCGGCCATCCTCGATAAGGACACAGCCTTCGATCTGCTGTTCACCGACGTCGTCATGCCCGGTTCGATCTCGGCCATCGAACTCGCGGCGATGGCGCAGCGTCTGCGGCCCGGCATCGCCGTGCTGCTGACCTCCGGCTACGCGCGCGACCTGATCCCGGCCATGGACCGGCCGGACTATCCCATCATCGCCAAGCCCTATCGTGGCGAGGAACTGATGGCGCGGCTGCGCAGCGTCCTGGCGG
>JAEZHS010000531.1 GCA_023436825.1 Pseudomonadota bacterium
CCCCAGTGGCGCGATCATACCTGTCACAACCAAAGACGCGCGACTGCAGTCGCGCGCCTCCAGCGTCAGTTTCTCGGCTCCACTTTCACGCCGGTGCGCTCGACGATCAGCTTGTAGTGCTCGGGGCGACGGTGCTTGGCGAAATTGAAGGTTGTGTTGCGGATGTATTCGCCGAGCTCCATGTCGCAGTCATAGGACACGACCTCGTCCTCCTCGGTCGTCGACTTGGCGACGATCTCGCCGGTCGGCGCCACGATGGCCGAGCCGCCGTGCAGCCAGAAGCCGTCCTCCTTGCCCGCCTTGGCGGTGGCCACGACCCAGATGCCGTTCTGGTAGGCCGCTGCCTGGATCGAGAGGTTGTGATGGAACACGCGCAGGTAGGGCGGCTCCTTGGGGGCATAGACGTTGTCGGTCGGCGTGTTGTAGCCCAGCACCACCATCTCGGCGCCCTTGAGCCCCATGACCCGGAACGTCTCGGGCCAGCGCCGGTCGTTGCAGATGCATTGGCCGACGATGACCTCGTCCTTGAACATCTTCCAGACGTTGAAGCCGAGGTCACCGACCTCGAAGTACTTCTTCTCGAGATGCTGGTAGGGAGACGCCGGCCGGTGCTCGGCATGGCCCGGCAGATGGACCTTGCGGTACTTGCCGATGGTACGGCCGTCCGGACCGACCAGGATCGAGGTATTGAAGCGCCGGGTCCTGCCCTCCTCCTCGGTGAGCTCGGCATAGCCGAGGTAGAAGCCGATGCCCTTGGAACGCGCCAGCTCGAACAGCGGCAGCGTTTCGGGGCTCGGCATCTGCGCCTCGAAGTACTTGTCGACCTCGGCCTGGTCCTCCATCCACCAGCGCGGGAAGAAGGTGGTGAGCGCGAGTTCGGGGAACACCACGAACTTCGAGCCGCGCGAATCGGCCTCCTTCAGCATCTCGACCAGGCGCGCGACCACGCTCTTGCGGCTGTCGGCGCGATGGATGGGGCCGAGCTGGGCGGCGGAGACTTTTAGACGACGGGACATTTCTGCTCTCACCTATGGAATATGACGCTCGGAACTCATCCGTCCATGCAAGGCACGCACAATAACGAGTTCACGGCGCGTCAGCCTGTAAAACACGATATGGGAGCCATGCACAATGCTTCGGTACCCTGGGCCTATTTCATCGCGTCAGCGGCCTATTTCCGGTTGCCTTGCCAGAACGACGAAGCGTGCGTGCTGGCCGTCGACTTGGCGCGTCATCTGTCGCTCACCCCAACTCTCCAGCGTGTAGGCGGCAATATCGACGATATCTGCCTGCGCCTTGGGCAAGACGACTATGTGCAGCTCTTCGGCCCAGCAGACTTCAAGCCGTCAGCCGGACATCATCGGCAGGTCCGTATCCGCGGGCTTGCGGCCCGCCTGGGTCAACATGCAATGAATCTGGCCGCGATGGTGCGTCTGGTGATTGAAGAAATGCGACACGAACAGCCAGCGCGGCTGTGAGGTCTGGTGCCCCAGGCTCGGCGAGAAATAGGTAAGCGTGCCGGCCAGCCAGTCCGGGCCGAGGCCGTCCGCCCACCCGACGATCTCCGAATCGAAATCGCGTCGCCGGCCTCCCAGGGATATCCACTCGCGATGCTGCGTCGCCAACTCGGCCATGGGCACCGGCGGCGGCCTATCGCGAAAGCGGCTCATCCAGGTTTGGTCGGCCCACAGGAGATGGCACATCGTCCGGTGGATCGAGCCGAAGAAGGCGCCGCGCTCGCGATGGCGCTCCTCGTCGGTGAGCCCGTCCGCGGCGCTATAAAGATTTTCGTTCTGCCAACCGATTGTAGAGCGCCATGCGCCTTACATAGTCGGCACCGATCATCAGAACAGCGGCTTGAGGCCGAAGCGCGACATCGACTGCAGTTCCGGCGCCGTCTGGCCCTGCGGCTTGGCCGAATCGGGCGAGGCGCACGGCAGGAACTGCCCCGAGCCGCGCGCCGCGTTGAGCTTGCCGTCCTCGACTACGACCCGCCCGCGGCTCACAACGGTGATCGGCCAGCCCTTGATCTGGCGGCCCTCGTAGGGCGAATAGCCGACATTGTCGTGCAGGTCCTTCCAACGGATCGTCACGTCCTTGTCGGCGTCCCAGATCGCGAAGTCGGCGTCGGAGCCGACGGCGATCGTCCCCTTCCTGGGATAGAGACCGTAGAGCTTGGCGTGATTGGCCGACGTCAGCGCCACGAACTGCTGCAGGGTAATACGGCCCTTCTGGACGCCCTCGGAGAACAGGATGGGCAGGCGGATCTCCAGACCCGGCACGCCGTTGGCCATCTCCTTGAACGTCGTCTTGTCACCCTTGGGGATCTTGCCCTTCTCGTTGAACTGGTAGGGCGCATGGTCCGACGAGAAGGTCTGGAAGGTGCCGTCCTTCAGCGCCGCCCACACCGCCTCCTGGGCCTCCGAGTCGCGCGGCGGCGGGCTGCAGCACCACATGGCGCCCTCCACGCCGGGCTTGTCCATGTCGTCGGCCGTTAGCGCGATGTACTGCGGACAGGTCTCGCCGAAGATTTTTGCCCCTTTCTTCTGCGCTTGCCTCAACGTCTCGATGGCTTCGATCTCCGACATGTGCACGAGCAGCAGCGGCGCATCGACCAGGCGCGCCAGCGATATCGCGCGGTTGGTCGCCTCGGCCTCGGCGACGCGGGCGTGGGCAATGGCGTGGAACTTCGGCGCGACATGGCCCTGGTCGACCAGATGATGCGCCAGCCACTGGATCATGTCGTGGTTCTCGGCATGCACCATCACCAACGCGCCGTCGCGCCGCGCCAGGGCGAGAATGTCGAGGATCTGGTAGTCCGTGACCTTCATGGCGTCGTAGGTCATGTAGATCTTGAACGATGTGTAGCCGTCCTTGATCAGCGCCGGCAGCTCCTGGCCCAGCACCTGCTGGGTCGGATCGGTGACGATGAGATGGAAGGCGTAGTCGATCACCGCCTTGGGCGTCGCCGCCTCGTGATAATCCTTCACCACTTGGCGCAGCGACATGCCGCGATGTTGGGCGGCGAACGGGATCACGGTCGTGGTGCCGCCGAACGCCGCCGAGACTGTGCCGGTATAGAAATCGTCGGCGCACATAACGCCCATGCCCGAACGCTGCTCGATGTGGCAATGGCTGTCGACGCCACCTGGCAGCACGAATTTGCCCCCCGCGTCGATCTCGCGCGCGGCAGTGCCCTTCACGTCGGCACCCAACGCGGCGACCTTGCCGTCCTTGACGGCGATATCGCCCTCGCTCTGGCGCTCGGCGGTGACGATCTTGGCGTTGCGGACGATCAGGTCATAGTCAGGCATTTCTTTACTCTTGATGTTTCATCCAATCCGCTGTCACCCCCAGCGCCGCGCGGGGCCGGTGG
>JAEZHS010000540.1 GCA_023436825.1 Pseudomonadota bacterium
CACAGCCGCTGCCGCGCCCACGCGCCCCGCGGTCCGGAAGAGCATGAGCTCATCACCGCCCGATCCCCGGCGCGAATTCCACCGTGCCGACCACCGAGCCGTTGCGCGGGTCGACGACGTAGGCGAAGGCAGGGCCGCCCTGGGTCTCGACATGGACGATCAGCCGGTCGCCGGCCGTCGTCATCGACACAACGCGTGCGCCGGCCGGGAGGGCGACACGCTCGCTGAAGCCGGTCGTGGCGGCTGGCGAGCGGCCGGCGTTGGGCGTAGACATGCGCCGGGCAATCTCGGCCGCGACGACGACGAAACCCGCTACGATCAGCAGGCCCATCACGATGACCAGCACCTTCAGCCAGAGCGGTGCGTAGGCCTGAGAGGGAGACGCCAAGACAACTCCATGAGCGACGCCGGCCGCCACTTCGTGACCGTCGACGACAGCGCCTCGGGCCAGCGGCTCGACCGCGCGCTCGCGATGGCCTTGCCCCAGCTCACGCGGAGCCGCGTGAAGGCGCTGATCGAAAGCCGCCGTGTGGCGCTTGCGGACGGCCGGACGATAGAAGAGCCGTCCCGCAAGGTCAAAACCGGTGATCGTTTCGTCGTCGACATACCCGAGCCGGAGCCGGCCGAGCCCCGCGCCCAGGCGATCGATCTCGACATACTCTACGAAGATTCCGACCTCCTGGTGCTGAACAAGCCCGCAGGTCTGGTCGTCCATCCCGCACCGGGCAATCCCGACAGCACCCTGGTCAATGCCCTGCTGGCGCACTGCGGCGACAGCCTCTCCGGCATCGGGGGCGTGCGCCGCCCGGGTATCGTCCATCGGCTCGACAAGGATACGTCGGGCGTCATGGTCGTGGCCAAGAACGACCAGAGCCACCAGGCGCTGGCCAAACTGTTCGCCGCCCACGACCTCACCCGGATCTACCAGGCTCTGGTCTGGGGCGGCCCCAAGGCCCAGAAGGGCACCATCGAGGCTGCCATCGGCCGCCATCCGGTAGACCGCAAGCGCATGACGGTGCGCCGCAGCGGCGGCCGGTCGGCCCTCACGGAGTACTGGGTCGAGCAGCGCTTCGGGCCCCCCCTGGCACCGATCGCCAGCCTGCTGGGCGCGAAGCTGGGGACCGGCCGGACCCATCAGGTTCGTGTCCATCTCGCCCATCTCGGCTGCCCGGTGGTCGGCGATCCGGTTTATGGGCGGAAGTCGCGGAACGCCTCGCAACCCGACTCGTTGAGAAGCTTCGGACGGCAGGCCCTACACGCTGCCGTCTTGGAGTTCCGACATCCGCGTTCGGGTAAGGAGATGCGCTTCGCCACACAATTGCCTCAAGATTTCAGGAGGTTGGTGGCTGAGCTGAACACCGTTAAGTATTAGCCCTTATATCCGAGGGTATTAGTCGGATTTTCTTGACCTGGGGTTCCTTGGGCCCCTAGAGTCCAGCTTTAGCAGTCGACGGGCGAGAGTGCTAAACGCCCGTTCAGCCTAGTACCAGAAAGGGGGAGCCCAATGAGTGCTGCCACCGCAAACCTTCCCGCCCTGCCGTCGTCCCTCACGCCGGAAGGCAACCTCAGCCGGTACCTGCAGGAAATCCGGAAATTTCCGCTGCTGGAGCCGCAGGAGGAATTCATGCTGGCCAAGCGCTGGCGCGAGCATGGCGACAGCCAGGCCGCCCATAAGCTGGTGACCAGCCATCTGCGTCTCGTGGCCAAGATCGCGATGGGCTACCGCGGCTACGGCCTGCCGGTGGCTGAGCTCATCTCCGAGGGCAACGTCGGCATGATGCAGGCGGTCAAGCGGTTCGACCCGGACCGTGGGTTCCGCCTGGCGACCTATGCCATGTGGTGGATCCGCGCCTCGATCCAGGAATACATCCTTCATTCCTGGTCGCTGGTGAAGATGGGCACCACGGCGGCGCAGAAGAAGCTGTTCTTCAACCTGCGCAAGCTCAAGGGCCAGATGCAGGCCATCGAGGAGGGCGACCTGTCGCCCGAGCAGGTGACCAAGATCGCCACCCGCCTCGGCGTGCCGGAGGAGGAGGTGGTGAACATGAACCGCCGACTCGCGGCGCCCGACAGCTCGCTCAATGCCCCGGTGAAGGCCGAGGGCGACATGGAGTGGCAGGACTGGCTTGTCGATGACAGCCCCAACCAGGAGGCTCGTCTCGCCGAAAGCCAGGAGCTCGGCCAGCGCAAGACCATGCTGGCCCAGGCGCTGAAGCAGCTCACCGACCGCGAGCGGCACATCATCGTCGAGCGCCGCCTGGTCGACGAGCCCAAGACGCTCGAAGACCTGTCGGCCAAGTACGGCATCAGCCGCGAGCGCGTGCGCCAGATCGAAGTGCGCGCCTTCGACAAGCTGCAGAAGGCCATGAAGAACATGGTGGTCGAGGCGGCCAACCGCCCGGCCAAGCAGCAACTGGCGGCGGCGACCTGATCGGTCGCCCTGTAGTCATCCCATCGGGGCCGCCCGCGAGGGCGGCCCTTTGTCTTTATGTCTTATGGACCGTGCGCTTCCAGCGCGCGGTCCGGAAGAGCATGAAAACCTGGGAGCAACCGTGAAAGCTGACGACATCACCCGCCTGCCCAACAAGACGTTTCCTGCAAAGTCATCGGTGGCGACGTATCGCCTGCCAGGTGGCGGCGGCTTCCTCTGGGCGGTGGCGGTCTCGCCCGATCGCACGCAGGACATTCGCGTCCAGACGCTCGGTGCGCTGGGCGTCATCGACACGTATCTGAAGGAGGCGGGCCTCGACCGCACCCGCATCGTCAAGGCCGAGATCGTGGTGACCGACCATGACAACAAGCCGGCGTTCGACGAAGCCTGGGCGACGTGGATGCCGGCGGGCTACGGACCGGTGCGGTCCTTCGTGCAGTCGGTGATGCCGGAAGGCGATTTGATCGAGATCATCATCACCGCCGCGCTGCCGGCTTAGTTTTCTCGTGCTCTTCCGGACAGCGCGCGGGGACGCGCGCGGTCCGGAAGACATGTTCGCGTACCGGTACGGCACGCTTGACCCTGCGAGAGCACGCCCGCACTTAGCCGTCAGGTGAGGGAGGTAGAGTCATGAATCGTAGAAACGTGCTGCGTGGTGGCGGCGCTTTGGCGACCCTGTCGGTCGCCGCTCCGGTGATCGGCCAGACGAGCAAATGGCCGGCCCGCGAAATCTCGCTGATCAATCCCAACGCGCCCGGTGCGGCCACGGACCTGACCGCGCGCATCATCGCGCAGGCGCTGGAGAAGCGTCTCAACGCCACGGTCATCGTGAAGAACGTCGTCGGCGGCGCGGGCGCACTGGGACCGACGACGCTCGCCCAATCGACGCCCGACGGTCATACGATCGGCCTGGTGGCGATCTCGAGCCACGTCGCCGTGCCCAACATGATGAATGTCAAATACGAGCCGTGGAAGGCCTTCGACATCATCGGGCAGGTGGCGGCGCTGCGCTATGGCGTGGGCGCGCGGGCCGACGGTCCGATCAAGTCGATCGAGGACCTGGTCGCGCAAGGCAAGCAGAAGCAGCTCACCTACAGCTCCAACAACGTCACCAACGTCGTGGCGATGTTCCAGCTCGCCAAGCTTTCCGGCGCCAAGCTGCGCTGGGTGGTCTTCCCCGGCGGCGTCGAGTCGGTCACCGCGGCCATCGGCGGCCATGTCGATGCCGTCATCCAGACGGTCACCGAGATGCGGCCGCAGATCGAGGCCGGCAAGCTGCGCTTCCTCGCCTCGGCAGCCGAGGCGCGCTGGCCCGATTATCCCGACGTGAAGACGCTGCGCGAGCTGGGCTACGACGCCGTGAGCAACGGGCCGTTCGGCTATGCCTTCCCGACCGGTGTCGAGCCGGCGATCAAGGAGCGCATGGACAAGGCGCTGGCCGACGTCATGCAGGACACCTCGGTGACCAGCCAGATCGACAAGCTCGGCATCCAGGCCATCTACCGCAACGGCAAGGACTACGAGGCCCTGCTGAAGAAGATCGAGAGCGAGCTCGTCCCGATCCTCAAGGAAACCGGCATGGCCAAGAAGCCGGCATGACCCGTCTCGGCGGCACGCGGCTGGTCACCCTCGGGCTGCTGGCGGCGGCACTCGTCGGCCTGTGGCAGGCGATGCAGCTGGACAGCTGGGGCTTCGACGGCCCCGGCCCCGGCTTCTTCCCGCAGCTCATGGCGGGACTGTGCGTGGCGCTCGCCGTTATCGTCTTCGTTCTGCCCGGCCGGGCCGGCGAGACGGAAGGCGGCGACACGGAGGAGGTCGAGCGCTCGCCGGAGACCAATCGCAGCTTCGCGATCTACGTCCTGGCGCTCGGCCTGCTGGCAGCCGGCGCCATGTATGCGGGCTTCACCGTGACCACCCTCGCCGTCACCGTGCTGATCATGCGCTTCGCCGAGCGGCGGTCGTGGCTCGCGTCGATGGGTTACGGCGTCGCCTGCGCGGCCGCCGGCCTGATCTGCTTCGGCTGGCTGCTGCGCGTCGACCTGCCCGAGGGGCCGATCGAGCGCCAGTTCTACATGCTGGTGCGCTGAGGCCTGCCCATGGAAGCATTGCTCGGCGGCTTCGCGACCACGCTCTCGCTCGACAATCTCTTCTACTGCTTCGTCGGCGTGCTGCTCGGCACCGTCGTCGGCATCCAGCCGGGGCTGGGGCCGCTTACCACCATCGCCATCCTGCTGCCGATCACCTTCAAGATGGACGTGACCTCGGCGATCATCATGCTGTCGGGTATCTACTACGGCGTGGCCTATGGCGGCACCGTCACCTCGGTCCTGATGCGGATTCCGGGAGAGGCTTCGTCGGTGGTGACCTGCCTCGACGGCTACGAGATGGCGCGCAAGGGCCGCGCCGGCGCC
>JAEZHS010000597.1 GCA_023436825.1 Pseudomonadota bacterium
GCGAGGGCGGTCGACACGCCCTGCCTGGGGCGTGCCGACCGCTATCGGATACTGGCGCTACTGCGAACGCCCGCCCGGGTTTTCCTCGGTCGTGCCGGCGACACAAGGAATGCTGACATAAGTCTGCGAGGCTTGATCGTAGGTCACAGGGCCGCACTTCTGGGTCGTCGGCTGGCCCGACGACGTCGTCGTCCCGGCCGGCGCACTCGGTGTGGCGGCGCTGTTGCAGGGAATGCCGACGTAGGTCTGCTTGGCCTGGTCGTAGGCGACCGGCCCGCACTTGGTGTCGGACGAGCTTTGAGCATTGCTCACACCAAGGCTCACGGCCGAGGCAACGAGAAACGCAGAAACGAACAACATGCGAGTCATGAACGCCCTCCTTTGTGAACGACGTCATGAAGGCGCGCGGATACTGACTCGCGCCTTACACTGCATTGAGCGCCATTTGCGGCTGCTATCGCAAAAGCGGATGCCTTGTGACGCATCAGCTGAGATGCATGTCAGCACACGCTGTGATGCCGGGCGCTCGACGACGAGCATAGGCCGACGAAGATATTTCGACGGTACGATTCGGGAGGCGCGAATGAGCGAATAAAATCAGGATGATGCGGGCGCGCTCACGCCGATCGTGATGAATTTCTCTTCGCGTGCATCAGCACGAATGGTTCCAAAATGCGAACATGTTCATCGCAAAAGCTTCGACACGGGAGGGGATGCAGCACGATCACTCACAACAAGTAATGGGTGCCTGCATATCAGTCATGAGCCGTTCGCGTGCAACCACCCTAGTTCCAGCGCAGCAGGTGCCGTTCCAGCCGGCCGGCGATGGCGAAGATCAGCATCACCACCACGAGGATCAGCAGGATCAAGGCGAACATCAGGGCCGCGTTGTAGGTGCTCTGGGCGAACGACAGCAGGTATCCCAGCCCGTGGGTGGCCGCCACGAATTCGCCGACACAGGCGCCGGTGAAGGCAAAGCCGACCGCGACCTTCAGGTTTCCGAGCACCCAGGCCGCGACCGACGGCAGGTAGACGTGCCGCACCAACGCAAGCCGCCCGCCGCCCAGGGTGACGACGCGCTCGACCAGCTTGCGGTCGACCTGGCGAATGCCGGCGAACACGGTGAAGAAGATCAGCACCGCCACCAGGATGAAGCTGAGCGCGATCTTGGAGGCGATGCCGATGCCCAGCCAGATAACGAACAGCGGCGCCAGGATCACGCGTGGGATGGCGTTGAGCACGCTCATCACCGGCTCCAGCAGTTCGGCGACGAGGGGGATCAGGGCGGCGGCAACGCCCAGCACGACGCCGACCACGATGCCGAGGGCCAGGCCGCCCAGAGCCGCCGAGAAGGTTGCCTCGAGATGCGGCCAGATGCGTCCGTCGGCGAACAGGTCGGCGAGCGCGATCCAGACCTTGCTCGGGCTGGGCGCAAACAGCGGATTGAGCAGGCCGGCACGGCCGGCTGCCTCCCACACCGCGAGCACCAGCGCCAGCGCGATCAGCCGACGCAGCCAGGCATGGCGCGGATCGAGCATCTTCACGCCGCCTCCGCGCGATGATCAACGGCGCGCGACAGGTCCGCCCAGAGTCGTTCGTAGAGCGGCGCAAAGGCCGGATGGGTGCGCGACAGCACAGGGTCGCGCGGTCTTGGGATCGGCACCTGGTAGTGCTGGGTAATGCGGGCGCGCGGTCCCTGCGACAGCAGATAGACGTCGTCGGAGAGGCTCAGCGCCTCTTCCAGGTCGTGGGTGACGAGCAGCGCGCTGATGCCGCCGCGCTCGACCAGCGATACGACATCCTTGACCACGCGGGCCCGCACGATCGCGTCGAGAGACGCGAACGGCTCGTCCATCAGGATCAGCTCGGGCTGGCGCGCGAGGACCTGGGCGAGCGCGACACGCTTGCGCTGGCCGCCGCTCAGATGGCGCGGGAAGCGGTCGCCGAAGCCGGCCAGGCCGAGCCGGTCGAGCCAGGTGTCCGCCTCGACCAACGCCTTGCCGCGCTCCATGCCGTTCAGGGTGAGGCCGAGCACCACGTTCTCGCGCGCCGTCTTCCACGGCAGCAGCGCATCGTCCTGGAACAACAGGCCGATTTCGGCGCGGGTGAGCGTCGTCTCGACCGTGCCCGACAGCGGCTGCTGCAGGCCGATCACGGCGCGCAACAGGCTCGACTTGCCCGAGCCCGAAGGGCCGACCAGGCTGACGAAGCGGCCCTCGCCGACGGAAAGGCTCGCCCGCTCGAGGACCGGTTCGCCGCCGTAGGAGATTGTCAGATCACGGACGTGCAGCGGTCAGCCCCCGGCGATCGAGGTGTCGTGCAGCCCCGAGATGTTGGAGTCGGGCTTGATCAGGCCGCCGACGATGAGGCTCTGCTGGACGCGCTTGGCAGAGTCGAGATCGATGGTCACCGATCGAGGATAGAGCGACTCGCGGTGCGCCAGGATGATTTCGCCGAACTCCTTGAGATCGAGTCCGGTCGTCATCTCCTTGGGAAAGGCCGCACTCAGCTGGTCGCCGCTCATCTCGCGCAGCGCCTTCAGCGCATCGGTGAGCGCCTTGGTCAATTCGACCATCTCCGGCTTGCGCTGCTCGATCTCCTTGGCGCGCACGGCGACGCCCATGAACTCGAAGGAGCCGCCGAGATGGTTCTTGGCCTCCTCGAGATCCATGGCGTTCATCAGCACGCGCCCGCCGGCCCGCTTGACCAGGGTGAGCGCCGGCTCCTGCACCAGGCCGACATCGACTTGTCCCTGGCGCAGCGCCTCCAGGAGATTGACGCCCATGGTGGCGAACTGGACCTTGCGCGCATCGGCGCCGGCCTGCTTCAGGAGATAAAGGGTGAGCGCATGATCGGCGGTACCCAGCGCGTTGATGCCGACCGTCTTGCCCTCGAGATCCTTGATCGACTTGATCTTGTCGGCCGTCTTGGGGGCGGTGACGATCGCGAACAACGGCAACCGCCCGGTCACGGCGAAGCGGCGGATGTCGGCGCCGACATTGGCATAGGCCTGGATGGCGACGTCGAGCGAGGTTGCGGCGTAGTCGACGGCGCCGCCGACCAGCGCCTGCATCGCTGCCGTGCCGCCGCGAGTATAGACGAACTGCACGTCGAGGCCGTGCGCCTTGAAGATGCCGCCCGAGCGTGCGACTTCATACGGTACGCCGCATAGGAGCTGGCTGCAGTAGGCGAGCTTGATCTGCCGGCCCTGCGCGATCACCGGCGCCGCCTGCCCTGCGGACAACACGCTCGCGATCAGCCCTGCGCCCTTGAACAGCGAGCGTCGGGATACGTCGGTGTCGGGGACCCGGGCAGTGGTCTCATCACAGCAGCCCATGGGGAGCCTCCACCTTGCGAAGGTCCTGCTTACGCAAGGTTGCACGATCCGACAAGGCATCGGAATTCTCTCAACCGTGCAGGTTGCGGCAGCAAATGATCGAGCCACGCCTTTATCGAAGGAAATTTTGCTTCACGCGGCGTTTTAGCGCGAGCCACCGTCCAGGTGTCCTCGCCATATATCGCTTGGCAACGGTACGCTTCCGAACTCCGGCCGACTCTCTGGCAGCCTCGGAATGGCTGGAACTCGCTTTTTGACCCCTCGTTGAAATATCGACCGCCGGCGTGCTGCCCGCAGCACGACGGCGCACAAAGGAAGGACCCATGGCATCGAACGATCAGAACCGGGTTTTGATCGACAACAGTGAGTTTGTCGAAGCCCTGAGGCTGATGCTGCTCCGCCGCGAGTCTGCTCCTCCTGCCGCGCGCCAGGATATCGACCAGGCAATCGAGCGGCTAAACGACGGAGACAGGCTGGCCGACCAGCTGCGTGTCTACTGGCATGAGACCACGCAGGAAGGAGATACCGTCGTCCACATCACTGCCGGTCCCGCGCTGCTGGAGCTGGCGTTGCCGTCGAGCGAAGAGACTGACTGACGGGTCAGAAGTCGCCAGCGTTGGCATGACTCAGCCGTCCCGGGAAGTGGCAGGCGACGCGCTGGCCTGGCGCGGCTTCCAGCAGGGGTGGCTCCTCCCGGGCACAACGCTCTTCGGCGATCGGGCAGCGCGTGCGGAATCGGCAGCCGCTCGGCGGGTTCAGCGCGCTCGGCGGTTCGCCCTTCATCGGCACGTGCCGGCGCGCTCGCTCCACGCGGGGATCCGGCACCGGCGCGGCGGAGATCAGGGTGCGTGTGTAGGGATGCAGCGGACGCGCGAACAGTGCCGCGGCCGGGCCCACCTCCATGATCTTGCCGAGATACAGCACAGCGATGCGGTCGCAGACATGGCGCACCACCGCGAGATCGTGCGCGATGAACAGATAGGTCAGCCCCAGCCGTTCCTGCAGGTCGACCATCAGGTTGATGATCTGTGCCTGGATGTTGACGTCGAGCGCCGAGATCGGTTCATCGGCAACCACGAAATCCGGGCCTACCGCCAATGCGCGGGCAATCGAGATACGTTGCCGCTGGCCGCCGGAGAATTCATGCGGAAAACGTCGCACCGACTGGCCCGGCAGGCCGACGAGGTCGAGCAGCTCGTCCACCCGCGTGCGGGCCGCTGCCGCATCCCCGGCGATGCCGTGCAGGATCAGCGGACCGGCGAGGATCTCGCCGATCGTCATGCGCGGATTGAGTGACGCGTACGGGTCCTGGAAGATCATCTGCATGCGTCGCCGCAGCGGGCGGATCGCTGCCTGGCTGGCATGGGTGATGTCAGTGCCGGCAAAGATGATCTTGCCGTGCGTCGGTTCGTGCAGCCGCGTGACAAGCCGCGCCAACGTCGACTTGCCGCAACCCGATTCGCCCACCAATCCGACGGTTTCGCCGGCAACGACCTGCAGGTCGACGCCATCGACGGCGCGCAGCACGCGCTGGCGCTCGAAGAAGGCCTCCTTCGGCAGCGGAAAATGCTTCTGCAGGCCCGAGACCTCGAGAATCGGCACCGCCGGTGTCGGATCGACGGGAGCGGCAACCGCCGATCGAGGGCGTTCGGGGGTGTGCAGCGAGCCGCCCTCCTGCGTCACCCAGCACCGCGCGGCACGGCCGGCGGCCACCGGCAACAACTCGGGATGCTCGGCACATTTCTCGACGGCAAAGGGGCAGCGCGCCCGAAAGCGGCAGCCGGATGGCCAGGCGCGCGGGTCCGGCGGCTGGCCCTCGATAGTGATCAGCCGGCGATCCTCGGTCTCGGCATCGATCCGCGGCGCGGCGTGCAGCAGCGCCCAGGTGTAAGGATGGCGCGGATCGGTCAGCAGTTCCTCAGGCGCACCTTCCTCGACCACCTCGCCCGCGTACATCACCAGCACGCGCGAGCAGATGTTGGCGATCACGCCGAGGTCGTGGCTGATCAGGATGACGGCAGTGCCGAGATCGCGGTTCAGCCCGCGCAGCAGGTCCAGGATCTGCGCCTGGATCGTCACGTCGAGCGCCGTGGTCGGTTCGTCGGCGATGAGCAGGGACGGCTCGTTGGAGAAGCCCATGGCCAGCATCACGCGCTGGCGCATACCGCCGGAGAATTGATGGGGAAACGAATTCACCGTGCGGTCGGCCGAGGCCACGCCCATGCGCCGCAGCAGATCGATGGCGCGGCTGCGCGCCGCCGCCACGGTGAAGCGGCCGTGCGCCGTCATCGCCTCGATGAGCTGTCGCGCAATGCGCAGGACCGGGTTCAACGACGTCATGGGGTCCTGGAACACCATGGCGATCTCAGCCCCGCGCACCTCGCGAATTGCTTCATCGTCGAGATGCGCGAGGTCGCGGCCCTTGAAGAGGATCGAACCGCCGACGATCCGCGCCGGCTCGTCGAGCAGGCGCATGATCGACTTGGCACAGACGCTCTTGCCGGAGCCGGATTCCCCCACCACGCCCAGGGTCTCGCCGGCGTGCACGTCGAAGCTGACGCCGTCCACCGCGCGGACGGGACCGGAATCCGTCAGGAACCAGGTGCGCAGATCGCGCACTTGCAGCAGCGGCTCATTCGGCAGCAACGGCTCAGCGGCGGTTGGCATGCGGATCGAGCCAATCGCGAAAGCCGTCGCCCATGAAGTTGAAGGCCATCACCACCGTCAGGATGGCCAGACCGGGAAAGGTGGCCACCCACCATTGCTGCACCAGCTCACGCCCTTCGCCGACCATCGAACCCCATTCCGGTGTCGGCGGCACCGTGCCCAAGCCGAGAAAGGACAGCCCGGCAAACACCAGGATGGCGTTGCCGAGGTCGAGGGTGACCAGCACGACGAGCGGTCCGACGGCGTTGGGGATGATCTGGCGCAGCAGGATGTGGGCCGGGCCGAAGCCGATGGACTGCGCCGCCTCGACGTACTCCATGGAGCGCTGCGAGATCACCAGGCTGCGGGACAGCCGGGCGAATTTCGGCCACCACACCACCAGCATCGCGATGACGGTGTTCACCGTGCCGATGCCGAGCGCGGCAGCGATCGCCATCGCCAGGATGATCGGCGGGAAGCAGAAGACCAGGTCGGTCAGCCGCATCAGGCCTTCTTCCGCCCAGCCCCGCGCATAGGCCGCGGCGGCGCCGAGCAGCGTGCCGAACAGCGCTCCCACCAGCACCACCACCATGCCGACGGCGAGCGACACGCGGGCGCCGTAGATGACGCGCGTCGCCACATCGCGCCCCAGCGCGTCCGTGCCCAGCCAGTTGCTGGCCGACGGCGGCCGCAGGCGCATCGCCACATCGACGAAGTTCGGATCGTATGGGGTGATCCATGGGGCGAAGATCGCCGCGAGGACCCAGGCCAGGATGATCACCGCGCCGAACGCCGCCAGTCCGTAGCGGCGCAGCCACCGGATGCGGGGAGAGGCGATCGCAGGGAGAGCGATGTCGCTCATTTCTTCACCACGCGCGGATCGAGCAGGGCGTAGGACATGTCGACCAGGAAGTTCACCAGAACGAAGATCGCCGCGACGATGGCGGTGACGGCCATGATGGCCGGGAAGTCGACCGTCACCGCGCTGCGGAAGGTGTAGCGGCCGAGGCCGGGCCAGGAGAACACGGTCTCGGTCATCACCGCGCCGGCCAGCAAATTGGCGTAGGCGAGACCGCCCAGCGTCACCACCGGCAGCATCGCATTGGGCAAGGCATGGCCGACGACGATCAGCCGCCCGCGCAGACCCTTGGCCTTCGCCACCCGCACATAATCCTGCGACAGCGCCTCGAGCATGGCGGCGCGCGTGGTGCGTGTGATCAGGCCCAAGGTGGCCGCGGCGAGCACGATGGACGGCAGCACCAGATGCGCCGCAGCATCATGGAACGTCTCCCAGTCGCCCTGCAGCGCGGTGTCGATCAGCAACAATCCGGTGATGCGGTCGGGCGGAAATGAGACCGGGTCGAGCCGCCCCGGACCCGGCGCCCAGTTCAGCTGGCCGTAGAAAACCGCGAGCGCAATGAAGGCCAGCCAGAAGGTCGGCGCCGAGACGCCGACCAGCGAGACCGCACGGGCGACATGATCGATGACGGTGTCTCGGCGCACGGCCGCCAGTACGCCGAGCGGCAGGCCCACCAGGATGGACAGGATGAAGGCGACCGTCGCGAGCTCGAGGGTAGCGGGGGCGTAGTCGATGATGTCCTGCAGCACCGGCCGCCGCGAGGAGATCGACACACCGAGATCACCGCGCGCCAGCCGTTCGAGGAACAGCCAGTATTGCTGCCACAGCGGCAGGTCGAGGCCCCACCGGGCGCGGAACTCCGCCACCTGCGCCGGGTCGGAAGCCGCCATGTCGCCGAGTGCCGTCAGCACCGGATCGCCCGGCACGGTGTTGGCGATCAGGAAGATGACGAGGGTAGCGAGCAGCACCATCGCCACCGAGACCATCAGGCGCGAGACGACATAACGGATCATGCGGCATCACCGGAGTGGACACATCCCTTCAAGCTCCTCTCCCCATAGGCTTCAACCTCCTCTCCCCCGCTAGGGGAGAGGTTGGGGGAGGGGATGCGCACGTCGCTGCCCCCTCACCTGGCCTCACCCCCTAGCGGGGGAGAGGAACATGAAGGTACAGGCGGCACGTCGTGTGGCATCAAGCGGGCTTGGCTCCGCCCAGCTCGGCCATCCAGCCGGCCGCCGTCAGCTTCAGGCCGGCCACGTTCTTGCGCACCGCCACCTGATACACCGGCTGGATCAGCACGAAGTGGTGCGCGGCATCGACCATCGCCTCCTGGTATTTCTTGTAGAGCGCGGCGCCCTTCGCCAGGTCGCGTTCCGCACCTGCGTCGGCGACCAGCTTGCGGACGTCGTCGGGCACCTTCCAGTGCACGCGGCCGGCCACGCGGTTGATCGTGGCGCTGCTCCACAGCCAGTTCTCCGGCGCGGGCGGGTTCCAGAAGGTCAGCGCGGCCTCGAGCTTGCCGCCCAGATACATGGTCCGCATGTTGACCTGGTCCATCGGCGTCAGCTCGGCCTTGATGCCGACGCGCGCCAGGTCGGACTGCAGCTTCTGCGCCAGGTTCTGGTAGCCGACGCCGGCGATCGCGGCGT
>JAEZHS010000129.1:0-12500 GCA_023436825.1 Pseudomonadota bacterium
GCGGCGAGACGCCCGCGGTCCGCGTAAGACTAAGCCGCCGCGAGACGGCGGTTCAGCGCCTGGGCCAGTTCGCCGACATGGCTGGTGATGCAGGTGTTGTGCCGGCCGGGCACATGCTCCTGGCCGACTTGCTGCGCGAGGTTGCGCCAGGCCTCGGCCGCGAATTCCTTCTTGTGCGTGTACTCGTCGCTCAGCACGACGACCACGCGCGCCTTGATCGGCGGCGGCACGTAGTTCGACATGGCGTGGTAGTAGGCGCTGCGCAGCGAGTTGGCGGCGCCGGGCTGGCCGCTGTAGAGCCGCCTTGCCACCCGCCACAGGACGGCGTGGTCCTTCTGCAGCAGGCGCCGCGTGCCGGCCCAAACCGCCGGCATGCCCTTGGCGCGCAGCTTGGCGCCGATGTCGCCCGGTGCGATGCCGCCCAGCCTGCTCACCGCCCGCGCGATGCCGCGCATCATCGGCCGGGCATTGATCGAGAAGGTGTCGATCAACATCACGCTCTCGACCTTGCGGCCAGCGCACTCGAGCTGATGGGCGATCTCCCACGCCGCCAGGCCACCGTGGCAATAGCCGGCGAGCTGGAAGGCGCCGGAGGACTGCCGCGCGAGCAGCCCCGGGATGTAGCGGCTCGCCATCGCCTCCATCGTGTCCACGCTCGCCTTCCGGTCGAAGTTGGGATGAAGCAGATAGATCGGTCCGTCATGCTTCAGCAGATCGGCAAGCCGCAGGGCATAGAAGCCCCAGCCGTCGAAATCGCCGTGACAGATGAAGAGCGGCCTGCCCTCGCCGTCCTTGACCTTGCTCATGAGCTCGTCCTTGGACGCCGCCGCGCTGACCAGCGTCTCGACGAGATGGCGGATCGTGAGCTCGGTCTTGATCTGCGACGGCACGATGGTCTGTCGCGTCTGGGCCTCGAGCTCGAGCAGCATCTCGGTCGCCTGCAATGAATCGCCGCCGGCATCAAAGAAATCCTCATCGATGCCGATGTCGTCGCGCTTGAGAAGGCGTTGCCAGATCTCGGCGATCTGGATCTGCAGCGGCTCGTCCGGCCGCACCGTCTCGCGCGCCTGGTCGGCATAGGCGGCGGAAAGCTGAGGGCGCGAGATCTTGCCGGTGGCGCCCTTCGGCAGGCTCTGCAGGACGTGCACCTGTCGCGGCATCTGGAACGGCGCCAGCCGGTCGCGCAGGAACTCGATCAGGGCCGACGACGTGGCCGCGCCACCTTCCTTCAGCACCACGGCGGCGCCGACGCTCTCGCCGAGCCGCGGATGCGGCACGGCGAAGGCCGCCGCCTCGCGCACCGCCGGATGTTGCAGCAGGACCTTTTCGACGTCGTACGGCGCCACCTTCTCGCCGCCGCGGTTGATGATCTCCTTGGTGCGGCCGACGACCGTCAGGTCGCCGTCGGCGTCGACCATGCCGAGATCGCCGGTGACGAGCCAGCCGTCGACCAGGCCGGTCGGCGTGTCGTCGATGTCCTGCAGGTAGCCCGGCATGACGCTCGGTCCGCGCAGCATGACCTGGCCGACCTTGCCCGGCCGCAGCGCCGTGCCGTCCTCGCCACGGATCTCGAGCTCGCCCGCCGGCACGATGCCCACGGTGCCGGGCTTGGGCGCCAACGGCGGCAGGCGCGGCCCGGTCATCATGCCGGCCTCGCACAAGCCGTAGAACTCCAGCACCGGCGCTCCGATGCGCGCCTGCAGCTCGGTGCGAATGCTCTCGGGCAGATAGGACGCCGTCGACAGCACGAAGCGCAGCGCATGCCGCGGCTCGCCGGCCGGCAGGACGCGCAGCTTGTCGAGCAGGGCCTGCAGGAAGGCCGGCGCCGAGGTCAGCCAGGTGGGCCTGAGCTCGCCGATCCACTGCTGGAAATCCTGCGGCCCCGAGGTCCGCGGCATGGCCACGCTGCAGCCGATCAGCAACGGCACGACCAGCGTCGCCTTGAAGCCGGCGTTGTAATAGATCGGCATGATGCAGGCCGAGCGATCGGTTGGCCCGAGCCCGAGCCAGCGCTCCATCTTGCGCGCCATCTCGACCAGGTTCCGGTGCGTCACCGGCACGCGCTTGGCCGTGCCCGTGGTGCCCGACGTGCGGAAGATGGCGCACACCGACTGGGCATTGACCGAGCCGGCGCGCAATGGACGGCGAGCAATCGGCCTCAGCTGCGCCAGCACGACGTCGTCGAGCGACGTCGCAGCCTTCGACACCCGGAACAGGCCGACGGCCGGATTGGAGGCGGCGGCCCACGCCGGCACGGCCTCCCAGCCGGGCACGATCAACGCATCGACACGGATGCGGCGAAGTTCCTCTTCAAGCTCGGCAGGCGGCAGGGTCGGGTTGATGGGAAGCACGGTCGCCGTGCAACAGATCGCGACGCTCAGCAGCGCGGCTTCCGGGCCGCGCGGCAGGGCGATGCCGACGCGCGAATCGGGCCGGATCCCGGCCAGTCGGAGCTGCTCGTCGATCAGGCGGATCTGCCGGACGAGCTGGCCGAACGACATCACCTCGAGGCCCGAGCACACCAATGCCGGCGCTTGCGGATCAGTGGCGGCACGGCGCGACAACGTCTCGCCGATCGTCGAAGGCAAAAGCATTCCGCGATCGTCCATTACAAACTCAATGCAACGACACCCGGCGGAATGCTCCCCAGCTCCGCGGACACCCACATACGTTCGCATCTTTACTGCAAACTTACCGCTTTTGCCAGCCCGTATGACCGCAAAAATGCACCCAGCCAGGCGCGCGGTGTTACAGGCCCAGTACCGCCTTGGCAATAATATTGCGCTGAATCTCGTTCGACCCTGCGTAGATCGTCGATGCGCGATTATTGAGATAGAGCGGCATCGCCGTGATGCCCCACTCCGGCGTCACGGTCGCCGCGTTATGGCCCAGCATGCGCGCCTCGGGCTCGAATGGCGCCGCGTACCAGGCAAGTGCTTCGACACCGAGATGGTCGAGCTTCTGCAAGGTCTCGCTGCCGCGGATCTTCATCGCCGACGAGACCGCGCCCGGGTTCTTGCCGCGGCTGAGGTCGGACAGGACCTGCATCTCGATCATCTCCAGCGCCTGGATCTCGATCTCCGCCTCTGCCAGCCGCTCGGCGAAGGTGCGCTCCTCGATCAGGCGGCCGATGCCGTCGGCCGCCTCCTCCCGGGCGATGCGGCGGATGTCCTCGATGCGCGCATGGAGGTTGGGCGTGTAGCCCTCGCCGCCGCGCTCGAACTCAAGCAGATACTTGGCCACTGTCCAACCGGCATTCTCCGGCCCGATGCGGTTTGCGACCGGCGTGCGCACATTGTCAAAGAACACCTGGTTGACCTCGTGGTCGCCCGCCAGCGTGACGATCGGCTTTACGGTGATGCCCGGCGTCTTCATCGAATCGATCAGCACGAAGGAGATGCCGTCCTGCGGCTTGCCCTCGCTCGAGGTGCGCACCAGGCAAAACATGTGGTCGGCGATGTGTGCGCCCGTCGTCCAGATCTTGGTGCCGTTGATCACGTAGTCGTCGCCGTCGCGCACGGCGCGCGTCTTGAGGCTGGCGAGGTCGGAGCCCGAGCCCGGCTCGGAATAGCCCTGGCAGAAGATGATGTCGCCCGACACGATGCGCGGCAGGTACTTGGCCTTCTGCTCGGGCGTGCCGAACTTCATGATCACCGGACCGACCATCCGCAGGCCCATGGCGAAGATGCGCGGCGCGTCGACGGCGATGCATTCGCGCGCGAAGATGTAGCGCTCGGTGGCGTTCCAGCCGGTGCCGCCGTATTCCTTGGGCCAGGTCGGCGCCGACCAGCCGCGCCTGGCCAGCACCTTGTGCCAACGCATGCCGGCATCGATGTCGGCGAACACGCCGCCGGTCTTGCGGCCGGCCTCGCGTAAGTCCTCCGTAAGGTTCTCGTCGAGGAAGCGGCGCACCTCGTCGCGGAAAGCTTCGTCCTGCGGGCTGAGGGCCAAGTCCATGCATTTCCTCCGGCAATCTTCTCCGAAGGCTAGCGGCGGCAGCGCAACCGAGTCCAGCGCGCGGCTGGCCGAGGCTTCCGACGGGCGGTATGGTTCTTGCCTAATCTTCCGCACCCGACCGCGGAGTCGCCACATGGCCAAGCTGCTGCGTCTCGTTGCTCTCAGTCTGCTCTTCGCCTTTTCGGCGAGCGCGCAGGACAAGAAGGAGGTCGACCTGGCGCTGGCGCTGGGCATCGACATCTCGGGCAGCATCGATCCCGACGAGGCCAAGCTGCAGCGCGAAGGCTACGTCCAGGCTTTTCGTGACCCAGTGATCGTCAAGGCGATCCTGGGCGGCAGCAACGGCCGCATCGCCGTCGCCTACTTCGAATGGTCGGACGCCTGGGTGCAGCGCCTGCTGATCGACTGGACGCTGCTCGACTCGGAAGACGCGATCATGGCGTTCAGCACGCGGCTTGCCAACGCGCCGATCTCGATTGCGCGCCGCACCTCGATCAGCGGCGCCATCCGCTACGCCATCCCGCTGTTCGGCCGCAGTCCGTACGAGGCCGAGCGCAAGGTGCTCGACATCTCGGGCGACGGCTCGAACAACGACGGCGGATTGGTGACCGACATGCGTTACGAGGCGCTGAAGGAGAAGATCGTCATCAACGGGCTGCCGATCATGAACGACCGGCCCAACCCGTTCGGCTTCCCGAGCGAAGCCGACCTCGACAAGTACTACCTGCACTGCGTCACCGGCGGGCCGCGCTCCTTCGTCGAGGTCGCCACGAACTTCGAGGATTTCCCGCGCGCCGTGCGCAAGAAGCTCCTGCAGGAGGTGGCGAATATCGGTCCCGAGTTCGGTCCTTTGAGCGACTTCGACACCGGCCTGGGGCCGCTGCCCGACGGCGTCCAGCTCGCGCAAGGCAACCGGCGGCCGGTTCGCGCCGAGGACGACTACACCAAGTTCGTGCGCCCGGAGTATGAGCTGGGCTGCGACATCGGCGAGCGGCGCAGCCGCGAGTTCTGGCAGCGCCGCTTCGGCGTCACACCGGACTGACTCATAGTCTTCCGGACCGCGAGCGTCCTCGCTCGCTCATGATCCGCGAGCGCGGGGGCACGCGCGCGGTCCGGAAGAGGAATACTATGAAGCGTCCTTTGCTTCAGCCCGGCACGTTCAGCGGATAATCGTAACGGATGAAGCCCGCGAAGCGCGCGACCTGGTCGTAGAGGCCGCGGGCGCGGACATTGTTCTGCTGCGTCAGCCAGTAATAGCGCTGGCAGCCGCGCTCGCGCGCCTTGCCGGCCACCGCCTCGATCAGCAGCCGCGCCGCGCCCTGGCCGCGCACCTGCTCGTCGACGAACAGGTCGGCGAGGTAGCAGACCTCGTCGACCCAGACGTTGGTGTGGAAGAAAAAGTGGGCGATGCCGACGACCCGCCCGTCCAGCCGCGCGGCGAGGCCGTGCAACTCTTTCGCCTCCATCAGGCGCCGCCAGACATGGTCATAGGTGGCGTCGGGCATCGTCCGCTCGTAGAAGGTGTTGTAACCGACGGCGAGCGGTTGCCAGGCGGCGCGGTCGTCCTGGCGAAGGAGCGTGATCTCGATCATGCCCGCTTGTAACGCGGCCGCTTAGAACTCCACCAGGGTCTTGAAGCCGCCATAGGCCATCCGCTTCATGTCGAACGGCATCTCCTTGGGCATGCCCTCGAACAGGCGCTTGTCCTTCATCACCTTGGCATTGACCTTGTCGCGATGGGCGCGCGACTTGTAGACGATATAGGAGAACACCACGGTCTCACCGGGCTTGGTCTTGGCAAGCTTGGGGAACGGCAGCCCCATCTTCACCTTGAGGTCGTCGCCCACGCATTCGCGGTAGTCGAGCGCGCCATGGTCGCGCCATATCGTGGCGGCGCGCGTCGCCATCTTCTTGTAGATCGCGAGCTTCTTCTTCGGCACAACCAGGACGAAACCGTCGACATAGGACATGTGTTCAACTCCCAACGCTTAACCTAAAAGTTAAGTGATACGGAATCGCATACTATGTGTCAATCACGTGTCATCCCCAACGCTTCGGTGCGCGCCGCAACGAAGGCCGTCGGTACCGCCGCATGGTCGGCCGATGAACGCATCGTCTGGTTTCTTCGGCTGGCGCGCCGTCGCCGGCGCTTTCGTGCTGGGCGTCTTCGGCTGGGGCATGGGCTTCTACGGTCCGCCGGTCTTCCTGCCCGCCGTGCAGGAAGCGCGGCAATGGTCGGTCGTGCTGGTCTCGACGGCCGTCACCCTGCACTTCCTGATCGGCGCCGTCGTCGTCGCCAACCTTGCCGAGCTGTATCGGCGCTTCGGCCTTCCCACCGTCACCAAGGCGGGGGCACTGCTGCTCGCCGTCGGCGTGATCGGCTGGGCCTTGGCGCGCGAGCCCTGGCAGCTGCTGCTGGCGACATTGCCGAGCGGCGCGGGCTGGGTGGCGATGGGCGCCGCGGCCATCAACGCCATCATCGCGCCGTGGTTCGTCCACAAGCGGCCGGCCGCGCTCTCCATGGCCTACAACGGCGCCAGCATCGGCGGCGTGGTCTTCTCGCCGCTCTGGGTCGCCACCATTGTCTGGCTCGATTTCCCGACCGCTGCGACGATCATCGGCGCCGCCATGCTCTTGACGGTGTGGCTGCTGTCCGACCTGGTCTTCTGGCGCACACCCGACAGCATGGGCCAAGTGCCCGACGGTGCGGCGCCGAGCACGCCGCCCGCTGCGACGGCATCGGCACCATCCCTGCCGGGGCGCCTTCTGTGGCGTGACCGCACCTTCCTGACGCTGGCCGCGGCGATGGCGCTGGGGCTGTTAGCCCAGATCGGCCTGATCGCTCATCTTTTCTCCCTGCTGGTACCACCGCTCGGCGAACAGGCCGCCGGCATCGTCATGGGACTGGCGACGGCGAGCGCCATCGCCGGCCGCACCGCCCTCGGCTGGCTGATGCCGGCCGGCGGCGACCGTCGCCTGTTCGCCTGCGCCAGCCACGTCGTGCAGATCGCTGGCTCGCTCGCCCTGATCCTGGCCGCCGGCGAGAACATCGTGCTGCTGGTTAGCGGCGTCCTGCTGTTCGGCGCCGGAATCGGCAACACGACATCCCTGCCGCCGCTGATCGCCCAGGTCGAGTTCACCCGGGCCGACGTCCAGCGCGTCGTGCCGCTGATCGTCGCCATCGGCCAGGGCACCTACGCCTTTGCTCCGGCTGCCTACGGCGCCTTGCGCTCGCTCTCGATCCACGAGACGGCGGCGGTCGCCGTCACGGCAATGATCATCCAGGCGCTGGCGGTTGCGGCCTTCCTCGCCGGTCGACGGCGGGCGCCGTCCCTAGCACCGGTAAGATCCTGAGCCGCTTGGTGGCGAAATCGACGAAGGCGTCGATCTTGGGCGCGCGATGGACGCGCCCCTTGGTGACGAGATGCACCGGCAGCGGCGGCGCTTCCCAGGCCTGCAGCAGGCGCACCAGCTTGCCCGACGCCAGCTCGTCGGCCACTTGATAGGACAGGAGCTGGGCCACGCCGCGGCCCTCGCGCGCCGCGCGCAGCCGGGTCTCGACGTCGTCGACGCGCAGCCGGCCCATCAGGCGCGGCGCCGTACGCAGGCCGGCGAAGCTCCACTCCCGGTTGGCGCGCACCGTCCCCAGGATCGCCTCGTGCTGCGCCAGGTCGCCCGGCGCGCGCGGCGTGCCGCGCCGCTCGAGATAGGCGGGGCTTGCCACCCACAGCCGCCGCACGTGGCCGACCAGCCGCGCGGACAGGGTCGAATCGGCGAGCGGACCGATGCGCAGCGCGACGTCGATGCCCTCATCTATGAGATCGATGTTGCGGTCGTTCAGCATCAGTTCGACCTCGACACCGGCCTCGGCGTCGAGGAAGCGCGCCACGATCGGCGCGATGTGGCGGCGGCCGAACTGCACCGGAGCCGTGATGCGGAGCAGCCCGCGCACCGGCGCCTCGCGCGCGCCGGCCGTCGCGGCCTCGTAGTCGGTCGTCAGGCTGCGCGCCTTGTCGTAGAAGGCGCGGCCCGCCTCGGTGGGCGCCAGCCGCCGCGTCGTGCGATCGACCAGCCGCACCCCGATCCGATCCTCCAGGGCCGCCAGGGCGCGGGTGACGGCGGGCGGTGAACGGCGCAGCCGCGCGGCGGCGCGCGCCAGGCTGCCCTCCTCCACGATGCGCACGAAAATCGCGAGCTCGTCCAGCCGATCCATGTTGATTCTTCCAATATATGGAAGAGTGATTTTTACATTGATGATCTTCCTGTCGCAATCGGCTGGACCTAGCTTCACGGCCGACGGAGGATTCCATGCTGACCGGAAGCTGCCTGTGCGGAGCTGTCGCCTACGAGGCCGACGCCGTTGTCGAACGCATCGTCCATTGCCATTGCCGGACCTGCCGCAAGACGCACGGCACGGCCTTCTCGTCGGTCACGGCCGTGCCGCGTGGAAAATTCCGCTGGATCCGCGGCCAGGACCGGCTCGGCGCCATCGAATCCTCGCCCGAGAAGTTCCGCCGTTTCTGCACGAATTGCGGCTCGCACATCGTGGCCGAACGCGTGGCGCAGCCGGTGGTGCTGCTACGTTTGGGTTGCCTCGACACGCCGGTCACCGATCGCCCGCAGATCCATATCTGGCGATCCGACGCCGCGCCCTGGTACGATCCCAAGCAGCAGTTCCCCGAGACGCTCGAGGGTCTGACATGAGCCCGCAGGATGGATCTGCCTTCCTCGCCTTTCACGAGGATGAGCTCTTGGCGCAGACGTTGGCCGGCCATCAGCGCGCCGGGCGTGCCGCGATCCGGCCGTTCATGCCCGACCAGCATCGCGAGTTCTTCGCCCTGCTGCCCTACCTGTTCACCGCCACGCCCGACGCCGACGGCTGGCCGATGCCCTCGGTGCTGACCGGCGACAAGGGGTTCGTCCGGTCGCCCGATCCGCTGACGCTGCGCATCGACGCCCTGCCTGCGGCGGGCGATCCCGCCGCGTCGACGTTCGTGGCCGGCGCAGAGATCGGCATGATCGGGCTGGACTTCACCACGCGGCGGCGCAACCGCGCCAACGGCCGGCTGGTCGCCGTCGACGAGGGGATCACCGTCGCGATCGCCCAGAGCTTTGGCAACTGTGCGCAGTACATCCAGACGCGCGAGCCCTCGCCGCGCGCCGCCGTCACCGCCGCGCCGGCCGAGTCTCTCGACCGGCTCGACGACGAAGCGCGCGCCGTCGTCGCAGCGGCCGATACCTTCTTCGTCGCCAGCCGCTCGCGCACCGGCGTCGGCGGTGGCGGCCTCGACATGTCGCATCGCGGCGGCAGGCCGGGCTTCGTCGGCGTGATGGGCGACACGCTTGCCATCCCCGACTTCCGCGGCAACCGCTTCTACAACACGTTGGGCAACCTTTTGGGCGATCCGCGCGCCGGCCTGCTGTTCATCGACTTCGCCTCGGGCGACATCCTGCAGTTCCAGGGCCGGGTGTCGATCGACTGGCATCCTGGCGGCGGCCCGGCCGGTGCCGAGCGGCTGTGGCGCGTCGAGGTCACACGCGCCTGGCGGCGGCGCGGTGCCTTTCCCTTCATTTGGCGCTTCGGCGACTACGCCCCGACCACGCTCGCAACCGCTATCTGGTAGGTCAGGCCTTGGCCTTCCGCAGCCGCGCCATCATGGCCTCCAGCGCCAGCAGGTAGGAATCGATACCAAAGCCCGCGATCATGCCAACCGCTGCTTCGGCGGTGACCGAGCCGTAACCGCGCTTCTCGATATTGGTCATGTGGATTTCGATCGCCGGCGCATTGATCGACCTCAGGCAGTCGCGCAAGGCGTGCCCGGCATGCAGGAAGCCCGCCGGATTGAACAGCACGCCGTCGATACTCGCCCGATCCGCCCGGTAGATCGCCGACACCGCCTCGCCCTCGGTGTTGGTGTAGAGAATGTCCAGGTCGACAGCGAGCTCGCGCGCCCGGCGCCGCAGGATGGCGTCGAGTTGCTTGGCCGAAGTCGTTCCATACAGCTCAGGCTGGCGGCGGCCCAGATACTCCATGTTGGCGCCCTGGATCAGCAGCAGCTTCATTGATACCCCGATAAGACGCGGCAGGACCTCTCCAGGCGCCTGCCACCAACGCTGGATGAACTTTAGAACAATTCTCGCATTAACTGAAAGCGTCTCGATATGCGAGACCTTACAGGCGATTTATCGCAGCTGTATCCGCTCTGCAAGCTGACGCGCCGAGGCTACCGGATACCATGGTAGGAGACGAAGTGTACGCATCCTTGCCCAAGGAGGGCCAGAACGATCACGCCCGCCAGCCCGAGGGCCGGCACGGAGCCGCCCGGCCGGCGATTGAACAGACTCACGAGGCCGATCACGAACAGTATCGCCACTGGAAAGGCGAACACAGCGAAGAACGCCAGCAGGGTCGAGAGCGCCAGCGCCAGCCCCCCGCATCCACCACACCAGCACATAGAGTGGCGCCAAACCCAGGCAGACGGCGAAGAACACGATTTCGCCTGAATGAAGGCCGATCCAACCCAGGCGTCTGGTAGCAAGCAGCGCTAGGGCGACCACTACGAGGATCGCGAACGCGACATCCACGTTCCAAGCAGCACACGAGTTCAGAACTTCCTAGCCAGGACGCCCCGTAGCGGTCGGGGCTGCGCTCGCAGTCGGCGTAGAGGAGCCACGGCATGACCGACCGTTAGCGCGGTAGCGCTGTCGACCCCATCAGGCTTTCGTCGATCGAGCGGGCGCACTGGCGGCCTTCGCGGATCGCCCAGACGACCAGCGACTGGCCGCGCCGCATGTCGCCGGCGGCAAAGAGCTTGGGAACGCTGGTCTTGTAGTCCTGGACGTTGGCCAGAATGTTGCCACGCGGATCGAGCGCCACGCCCGACTGCTCGACCATGCCCGGCCGGCGTGGCCCCAGGAAGCCCATCGCGAGCAGCACCAGGTCGGCCTTGAGCTCGAACTTGCTGCCTTCGACCTCCTTCATGGCCGTGCGGCCGTCGGCGCCCTTCACCCAGTCGATGCGCACACATTCGAGGGCCGTGATCCTGCCGTCCTTGCCCACGGCGCGCTTGGTCAGCACCGCGAAGTCGCGGTCTGCACCTTCCTCGTGTGAGGACGAGGTCCGCATCTTGAGCGGCCAGTCGGGCCAGGTCAGCGCCTTGTTCTCGTGTTCCGGCGGCCGCGGCATGACCTCAAGCTGGGTCACCGAGGCGGCACCCTGGCGGTTCGACGTGCCGACGCAGTCCGAGCCGGTGTCGCCGCCGCCGATCACCACGACGTGCTTGCCCTTGGCCGTCAGCGTGCCGCGCGGCGCCGCACGCGCCTCATCGTCGCCCGCCACGCGCTTGTTCTGCTGGGTCAGGAAATCCATGGCGAAGTGGATGCCGGAGAGCTCACGGCCCGGCACTTCGAGGTCGCGCGGCCATTCGGCGCCGCCGGTCAGCGCCACGGCGTCGTAGCCTTCGAGCAGCGACTTGATGGAGACCGTGGCGCCGACCTCCACGCCGGTGCGGAACTCCACGCCCTCGGCCTCCATCTGACGCATGCGCCGGTCGATCAGGCGCTTCTCCATCTTGAAGTCCGGGATGCCATAGCGCAGCAGCCCGCCGATGCGGTCGGCCTTCTCGAACAGTGTGACCGCATGTCCGGCGCGCGCGAGCTGCTGGGCGCAGGCCATGCCGGCCGGGCCGGAGCCAACGACCGCGACGCGCTTGCCGGTCTTCTTCGCCGGGACCAGTGGGCCGATCCAGCCCTCGTCCCAGCCGCGATCGACGATCGAGCACTCGATCGACTTGATCGTCACCGGATTGTCATCGATGTTCAGCGTGCACGAGGCCTCGCAGGGCGCGGGGCAGATGCGGCCGGTGAACTCGGGGAAATTGTTGGTCGAGTGCAACACCTCGAGCGCGTCCTGCCAGCGGTCGCGCCGCACCAGCTCGTTCCACTCGGGGATGATGTTATTGACCGGGCAGCCGTTGTGGCAGAACGGGATGCCGCAATCCATGCAGCGCGCACCCTGCCTGGCCACTTCGGCCGGCGGGAGCGGCAGCACGAACTCGCGCCAGTGCTTCAGCCGGGCCTCGATCTTCTCGTAAGGCCGCTCCTTGCGCTCGATCTCCAGGAAGCCGGTGGGCAGACCCATCAGCGGCCTCCGTCGTCTCGACCGGAGCGCGAAGCACGGAGCGGAGAGACCTTCTCTGCCACAGGCAAGACCCCTCGGCTTCGCTTCGCTCCGCTCGGGGCGACGGCTCTTTTCATCACATTCACGCTTGCTGTTCCTTTATTCCGCGGCAACCGCTTTCGCCGCCGCCCGCTCGCGCGCCTGCAAAAGGGCGCGCTTGTAGTCCTTCGGCATCACCTTGATGAAGCTCTTGAGCGCGTTGTCCCAGTCCTCCAGCAGGTCGCGGGCACGCGCGCTGCCGGTGTGCAGGTGATGGCGCTCGACCAGGATGCGCAGCCGCTCGGCATCGAAGCCCAGCACGTCGCCCATGCCGTTGTCGTCGGCGCTCAGGGCACGCTGGTGCGGCCGGCCCGGCGCATCCTTG
>JAEZHS010000129.1:15000-16690 GCA_023436825.1 Pseudomonadota bacterium
TCGCCTCGGCGCAGATGCGGTCGAGCGCCTCCTCCAGGCCGGCCGCGCCTTCCGACGCCGGCCACGTCGTGTCGATCGTGGCGGTGCGGAACGAGCCGTCCAGCAGGTCCTCGATCGAGCGGATCTTCTCCAGCTCGGCGTTGGTCAGGACGGGCTGCGAGACTTCCAGTCGCTTGTGCGTGCCGGCATGGCGCCCAAGCAGGTTCGGTCGCGGGCCGATCATCGACACCAGCGACATCACCAGCTCCTCGCGGATCGGATCGATCGGCGGATTGGTGACCTGCGCGAAGTTCTGCTTGAAGTAGTTGTAGAGCAGCTTGGGCTTCTTGGAGAGCACGGCGATGGGTGTGTCGGTGCCCATTGAGCCCACCGGATCGTCGGGCTCGCGGCTCATCGGCTCGAGGAAGAACTGTATGTCCTCCTGGGTGTAGCCGAAGGCCTGCTGGCGATCGAGCAGCATGCTGGGATCGTTCGACGGGGCGGGCGCCGGCGCCTCGGGGATCTCGGACAGCTCCTCCAGCTTGTGCTGGGTCTCCTTCAGCCACTCGTCGTAAGGCTCGGCTTCGGCCAGCGTGCGCTTCAGCTCCTCGTCCTCGACGATGCGGCCCTGCTCGAGGTCGATCAGCAGCATCTTGCCGGGCTGCAGGCGCCACTTGCGCACGATCTTCTCGTCGGGGATCGGCAGCACGCCCGCTTCCGAGGCCATCACGACCTTGTCGTCGTCGGTCACCAGGAAGCGCGCCGGCCTGAGGCCGTTGCGGTCGAGCGTGGCGCCGATCTGTCGGCCGTCGGTGAAGGCGATGCAGGCCGGGCCGTCCCACGGCTCCATCAGCGCGGCATGATACTCGTAGAAGGCCTTGCGCTTGGCATCCATCAGCGGATTGCCGGCCCACGCCTCGGGGATGAGCATCATCATGGCGTGCGACAGCGAGTAGCCGCCGTTGACCAGCAGCTCGAGGGCGTTGTCGACGCAGGCCGTGTCCGACTGGCCGTGCGGGATGATCGGCCACATCTTGTCGAGGTCGGCGCCGATCAGGTCGGACTCCATGGTGCGCCGGCGGGCGTACATCCAGTTGACGTTGCCGCGCACCGTGTTGATCTCGCCGTTGTGGGCGATGTAGCGATAGGGATGCGCCAGTCGCCACGACGGGAAGGTGTTGGTCGAGAAGCGCTGGTGCACCAGGCAAAGCGCCGACTGGGTCAGCGGGTTGCGCAGGTCCTCGTAAAAGCTCTCGACCTGGGGCGCCAGCAGCAGGCCCTTGTAGACCACCGTGCGCGAGGAGAAGGACGGCATGTAGAGCTGCGACAGGCCCGGCAGCTTGTGCTTCTTCTCGAGGTCGACCAGCGGGTTCTGGGTCTGCTTGCGGATGGCCAGGATCTTGCGCTCGAAGGCGTCCTGGTCGGCGAGCTTGGGGCCGCGGCCGACGATCGCCATCTTGATCACCGGCATGCGCTCGATCACGGCCTTGCCGAGGCCCGTGATGTCCGTAGGCACGTCGCGCCAGCCCAAAAGCTTCTGCTTCTCGACCTTGACGAAGTGTTCCAGCCGCTTGATGGCGAAGGCGCTCGCCTTCTCGTCCTGCGGCAGGAAGCACATGGCCACGGCGTAGTGGCCGGGCTGCGGCAGGTCGACGCCGGCCTTGGCCGCCCAGTCGCGCAGCAGGGCGTCGGGGATCTGGATCAGGCAGCC
>JAEZHS010000666.1 GCA_023436825.1 Pseudomonadota bacterium
GGCGCCGGCACCGGCGGCGGCACGAAGGGAGCCAGGCCCGCAACGGCGTCGGCCTCGTAGCCCCAGGCCGCGATCACCGGCTCGCCGTCGACCAGGAAGATGAAGTCGTTGGATGGTCGCGCCGTGGCGAGCGCGAGCGAGCGGCCGATCAGGCGCGCCTCTTCGCTGCCCGTCGATTCCTGCAACACGGCACCCAGGGAGCGGATGGCGGCGAGACGGGTTTCCACCGTCTCCAGGGCGGCGGCGCGCTCGCTCTCGCTGAGATCGCCGAAGCGGCGGACCTCGCCCGAGCGCGCGGCGTACCAGTCGATGCCGTCGCCGCCTTCACGCAACTGCGGCTCGGCCAGAAGGTTGGCGGGTCCTTCGCCCAGGCGGCGACGGATGACGGCCAGCAACTGCCCCGCCACATTGTGGAGGGCGTCGCCGCGTACGCCCAATGGCCGTACGCCCAATCGTGTCGTGAGGATCAGAGTGGGGCGCTCGCCCATGGCCTTCCGTTGTGCTTCAAGACCCCCATATCGCCCACGGATTTCGGCGGGTTTATGACGGATTCCACGCAGATCCGCGGTGAATCACTGGAGCCCCGGGTGGATGCGGATCGATGTTCGACAGAGGCGGCGATTCAGGACTCGGATCGAACTCGCCTCCTGTTGGAGAATCAATGCCTAAGTCCTTACGTCCCTTTCTTATTTGGTGCCGCGGGTGGCCGGCTCCCTCGCCTGAATCGCGACATTCGGCATCGTTGTCCAGTGGCCCTTTTGCGTTCAATAATCAAACAACCTAAGTAATTATTGCGGGCAAGAAAATTCGCCTACAGTGGTGCGGTGGGGCTCTATTGGGTAATCGATTCGCGGACGCAGCTGGAATATCGCCATAACGGCTGAGGATCCGGTCACGCGGGCCGAGATCGACGGCTTGCTTGATGCCGTGATCGGCGTCGCGCTTACCAGCGCAAAAGGCGGTGCCCGAGCACGGCGCCAAGCGCGACGACCGGCAAGGCGGCGAGCGCGTACCAAGTGACGACGAACAGCGGCGAATCGTCGAAACAGTGAAAGGCGTAGAGCGCGGCCGCTGCTGCGGCGGCGAGCGATCCCGCCGCGCCACCGGCGAGCGCAGGCGAGGCGGGGGCGCCCGAACGCAGGACCGCGAGCACGGCGGCCAGCGGCACGATCGCCAGTGTCGGTATGGCGATCAGGCAAACCAGGGCATTGCTGCCGACCAGCCTGCTTGCCCAGGAGACGCTGGGCAGGGCCAAAAGCTCGATCACGACCGCGAGGATCGCGAGTGCCGCGAGCGGCAGCAGGCGTCGGCCCGGATGCGCGGGCGCCACGGGCCGCGACAGCGCGATGCACAGGCTGAAGGCCAGGCCGAGCGCCAGCAGCACCAGCCCGACCTTGAGATCGAACCGCCAGGTGCCGAGCGCCGGTTCGATGTCGGCGCGCACGCCGAGAGTGGCGAGAAAGAAGGCGAACGACACGAGGCCGCCTGCCGACAGCGCAGCGGCAAGCGCCCAGCGCAGCGGCTTGCCGCGCGGCGCGCGGTCGGCGACCAGGGCGTCGATCAGCTTGTCGGTCTTCATGTCGGGCCTCGCCGATAGGCAGCGGCCAGTGCTTTCAATGCGCGGTGAAGAGCAACGCGGACCGCGCTCTCGCTCATCCCCAGCCGCGTCGCAACTTCGGCAGCGCGTCGCCCTTCGAGGGAGATCTCCTCGACGATTCGGCGTTGGCGTTCGGGCAGGCCGGCCAGCAGCGCCTGCGAATCCACCGAGGCATCCGTATCGACGGCAATGGCGATCTCCTCGGCATAGTCGTCGATGTCGAGGTGATCGTGGAAGCCGCGACGGCGCAGATGATCGACCAACTTGTAGCGTGCGATCGCGCGCAGCCACGGCTCGATGGGCTGTGTTTCGTCCCAGGTGTCGCGTTTCAGATGCATGGCCAGCAGTGTCTCCTGAACGACATCCTCGCAGTCGGCCGGGCCGCGTCCCGCCGCCAAAAGGCCGCGGCGCACGACGGCGCGCAGCCACAGCGAGACGTGGCCGAGCAGACGCCGATAGGCCTCGTCGTCGCCCTGCCGTGCCCGGCGCATCAGTGCGGAGAGGTCGGTCGGGTCGGACAAACGAGCTCGCTCTTTCACGTATTCGTGTGCGGGAGCCCGAACATTACACCCATAAATCCACGTGCCGTCTGTAACGTAGAGGCCGGAGGCTGCGAATGACCAGATGCGGGCCTCTCGCCCGCCGAACCAGGAGGTCTCCATGAACAAGCGTACGTTGATCGCGTCCGCCGTCTCGGTCTTCGCCGCCACGAGCTTCGCATCCACGTCTTTCGCAGCCGGCGTGAAGTGCGGCGGCTCGAACGCCTGCAAGGGTCAGAGCGCCTGCAAGAGCGCCAACAATGCTTGCAAGGGGCAGAACGCCTGCAAGGGCCAGGGCTTCACCGAGGCGGCCGATACCAAGGACTGCACCGCCAAGGGCGGCAAGGTGATGTAGGTCGGCCCGGATATGGCAGCGGGCGTCCGCCAGCTCGCGGATGCCCGCGCTTTCCTCGAGCAGGACGCCAGCACATGAGCGCTTTGGTCACGGTCCTCTATGATTGGCCACGCATCGTCGTGCGCCATCTCACTTGGCTGCCGCCGCTTGCCACACGCATCGTCGTCGGCTGGGTATTCCTGTGGACGGGATGGCAGAAGCTCAACTTCCTGCCGCGCATGATCGAGAACTTCCGCGAATGGGGCATCCCCGCGCCGGAGATCCTGACGCCGTTCGCCTCGGGCATGGAGTTCGCGGGCGGCATCCTGCTGCTGGTCGGTCTGCTGACACGCCTCGTCTCGATCCCGATGATGATCATCATGATCGTGGCGATCGCCTCGGCCAAATGGGGCGACGTCGATTCACTGCAGACGCTGCTCGGCTTCGAGGAGATTTCCTACTTCGTGATGTTCGGCTACCTCGCGGTCGCGGGGCCCGGGCCGGTCTCGCTGGACCATCTCATCCTGAAGGCAATGCGTCCGCGACGGCCTCCCGCCGATTATGGCGCCTAGAGCGCATACCGTTCGGCCGCAATCAGCATCGCCAAGGCGCGCTTTCCGTTCGAATGAAAAACGCCCAAGTCGCGATCGACCAGTCGAAGATCGTACCGGCCGATTTCAGACGTGATGCAGCCGCACAAAGCTTTCTGAAAAGTCCGCTGCGTCACACGAAGGTCACGCGACCGGCAGCCCGAAGCCGCTACCGTAGCCATGGTGTGTGGGAAGAAGCTCGCTGGCGTGGGGTTCGCGAGCTTCCGTCGGACTGCGTCCCCAACGGGTACGGCTTGCGCATGACGGTCGCCGGGGTTTCCGGCTTGCCAGTGCGAATCTGATCGGCGCGGTACCGATGCTCTCCCTCGTAGGAGGAGCCGTCATGATTCGTGACGTCGAAAAAAGACTGCCTGGAAGATTGAAGGAAAGGCCGTCGGGAAGATGGCAGGTGCTGCTCAACTGTGGTGGGGACGCACCCCATACGCGTCGAGCGGAACTTGGACCAAAGGCTCAAAGTCTGTTTTCTCCCATGGTGTCGAAAGAGCGGTACGAAGCCGATCGCCGGCAGTCCTCAGGACGAGGCGCCGCGCCTAGCGACCGAGGCTCAGAAAAGCCGATGCTCCGTTTGCTTCCACGCGCACGATAGGTGTCGCGAAGACCGCCGACAGCCGAGCCGGCTCAAGAACCGCATCGGTCGTCCCCAATGCCGTGATGCGCCCCTGCTCCACGATCGCCACGCGGTCGGCATAGCGCGCCGCCATGTTGAGATCGTGCAGCACCGCCAGCACGCCGAGGCCGCGGTCGACGCGGCGGCGGGCACTGGCGAGGGCGGCGTGCTGATGGGAGAGATCGAGACCTGCGATCGGCTCGTCGAGCAGCAGGAAGGGCATTGCGCCCGGATCGGCGTCGCATTGGACCAGCACGCGAGCGAGCTGGACGCGCTGCCGCTCGCCGCCCGACAGGACTGTGTAGGGCCGGTCGGCAAAAGTCAGCGCCTCGGTCTCGCCGAGCGCCTTTTCGGCAAGCTCGCGCATCTGGCGCTCGGACAGGCGGTCGCGATGGGCGAGCAGGCCCAGCATGGCGACCTGCAGGCCGGTGAAGTCGAAGGCGACGTTGGAGTGCTGCGGCAGCACGGCGCGCCGCTTCGCGAGATCGTGCTTGCTCCAGCGCGGCAGCGGTTTGCCGTCGAGCAGCACATGGCCTTTTGCCAGCAGCCGATCGCCCGCCAGGGCTCCCAGCAGCGTGCTCTTGCCGGCGCCGTTGGGGCCGATCACGGCGAAAAATTCGCCGGGCTCGACGGCGAGCGAGACGTCGGCGATCAGCGTCTTGGCGTCGGCGCGCACATCGATCGCCTGGGCCTGCAAGGTGCTCATAGTCCCTCCCGCGAGGCGCGGCCGGCCAGCAGCCAGAGGAAGAACGGCCCGCCGACCAGGGCCGTCAACACCCCGATCGGCAATTCGGCCGGCGAGACGATGGTGCGGGCAAGCGCGTCGGCCAGCACGAGGAAGGCGCCGCCGAACAGAGCGGCAGCCGGCAGCAGGGTGCGATGCGCCGGGCCCAGCAGCAGGCGCACGATGTGCGGAGCGATCAGGCCGACGAAGCCCACCGTCCCGGAGATCGCTACGCCCGCGCCGACGGCCAGCGCCACCTGGGCCACCAGACGGCGCTTCAGTTTCTCGACGTCGACGCCGACATGGCCCGCCTCACGCTCGCCCAGCGCCAGGGCGTCGAGCAGATGCGCGACGGGCAGCAGGGTCGGCACGGCGATCGCGAGCACCAGCAGGGCGGGCACGATGCCTCCCCAGGTGACGCCGCCGAAGCCGCCCATGGTCCAGAAGATCAGGGTGCGCAGCTGCTGGTCGTCCGCCATGAACACCAGCATGCCGATGCCGGCCGCGGTCACTGCGTTGATGGCGATGCCGGCCAGCAGCAAGGTGCCGACCAGCGTGATGCCTTCGCGCGCCGCCAGTCGGTAGACGACCGTGGTCGATATCAGGCCGCCACCGAACGCGGCGAGCGGCAGCAGCCAGGGCCTCAGGTCCGGCGGGACGACATGCATCACCCTCTCGCCCAGCACGATCACCGACACGGCGGCGAGCGCCGCGCCGCTCGACACGCCGAGCAGGCCGGGATCGGCCAGAGGATTCCTGAAGAGGCTCTGCAGGGCTGCACCGCCTGCGGCCAGCGCGGCGCCGACGCAGAAGGCCGCCAGAACGCGCGGCGCGCGGATGGCGTAGAGAACCACGGATGTCGTGTCGTCGATCGGCTCGGTCGACAGGCCGATCGCAGAAAGAAGGTCGGCGAACCCGACAGGAAAGGCACCGACGCAGAGACCGCCCACGATGCTGGCGACGGCAGCGAGCGCGAAGAGGGGGATGGGGCGTTTGAGGATGAGGGTCATGGAGGAAGATCGATAAAAGGCACGTGCACGCACCTCAAAGACTTCGCTCATGTTCCAAGGGGGAGAGGAGCATGAGCGAAAGGAGTTTGAGGGAAGCAGGTTGAGAGAAGGGTCGAGGGAAGCAGGTTGAGCAGAGGAGCTCGAGGACAGGGCAGGAAAGGCCTACGCGTGTCTGCTGTGGTCAGTTCGCCTTCGCCAGTTCCGGATGCAGCGCGGCGGCGAGCTCGGTTGCGACCTGCGGCGTGCGCGGACCGAAGCCCAGCAGCAGCAGGATGTCGAACTGCAGGAGCTTGCCGGCGCGGCCGGCGGGAGTCTGGCGGATCGCCGGCTGGTCGAGCACCTTCTCGACGCCGCCCAGCGATTCCACCGACTGGCGCGGCACCAGGATGTAGTCGGCGCGCGAGGCGATCACCGCTTCGGGCGTCAGCGGCCGGTAGCCGGCATAGCCGTCGATGGCGTTGATGCCGCCGGCCATGCGGATGATGCCGTCGGCGGCGGTGTCGCGGCCGGCGGCCTGCGGCGCGCCGCCGCTCATCGACAGCAGGAACAGCACGCGCGGCTTGTTGGGCGTCGCCGCCAGGCGATCGGCCAGGCCCTTCATGTCGGCCCGCCCGCGTGCGATCAGGGCATCGGCCGCGGCGACCTTGCCGGTGGCCTTGCCGACGGCCTCGATCTTCTTCGTCACGCTGTCGTAGTCGTAGTGATCCGGCAGGATGACCACCTCGATGCCGGTGGCCTTGAGCTGATCCAGCGTCGAGGCAGGGCCGGCGCCCGTGGTCGCCATGATCAATGTCGGCTTCAACGACAGCACACCCTCGGCCGACAGGGCGCGCATGTAGCCGACCTGCGGCAGTGACTTTGCCTGCGGCGGATAGAGGCTGGTCGTGTCGACGCCGACCAGCACCTTCTCCGAGCCGAGCGCATAAAAGATCTCGGTGAGTGCGCTGCCTACCGAGACGATGCGCGGCGTCTTCTGCTGCGCGCCCACCGGCGATGCGAAGAGCAGCGCCAGCCCGAGGGCGGCAGCGCCTCGGCGACCGATGGCGAACGTCCGGCTCATGACGCCGCCTGCTTTTCGATGCGCGCCACGATGCTGCGCCAGGGTTCCAGCTCGGGCTTGCCGGGCTTGCGCGCCCCGAACATCAGCAGGATGTTGCGGTTGTTGCTGCAGAACGCCTCGATCGAGGTGACGACGCCGTCTTCGGTTGGCTTGCGCACCGAGAAGACGCGCGCCACGCCCGCCTCGCGCAGATGCAGGTTGAAGGTGGGATCGAGGACGTTGAACCAGCCCGGCACTTCGACGAGGCGGTTGATCTGCCCGGTATGGATCTGGATGCAGCCGCTGCTGCCGACGAAGATCATGATCGGCGTGCCGTCGGCGCCCGCCGCCTCCATGGCCGAGCGCAGGGCGCGCGGCGGCAGCTCGCGGGCGAATTCGTCGCCGACCAGCCGCAGCGCCTGGACGCGGCCGACCTTGAACTTGCCCAGCATGCCGAAGAACTCGTGCGTGTCCGTCATTGCCCGCCAAGCCTGGCGCAGTCCCTCGACGTCGATCTCCGCATCGGGTCGGTCGACCCTATCCGACGCGCGCGGCACGACGGTGAGCGCGCCCGGTGCTTCGGCACGATGGCGCGCGATCAGCGCATCGAACGCCGTGCGGTCGGTCTCGTCGGTAGCATAGATCTTGTGTACGGTCTCGCCCGCGCTGTCGAAGAACTGCAGGCTGAGCCGCTCGCCCTGCTTCAGCGGTTCGCGCACGGCAAAGCCATGCTTCCAGCTTCCCAGGAACAGACGCAAGTCGATGTCGGGCCCGAGCACCAGGCCATGCGGCCCGGCCACCTGCACATCCTCGAAGCGGCCATGGCGCTCGTGCACGCAATGCTCGTTGCGCGTCAGGCACATGACGCGGCCGACCGAGGGCATCTCCGACAGGATCGATCGCCAGTTGGCGGCGAGCGGCGTCGCCGTCGTGCCGATGCCGAGCGCCACCAGCTCGGCCTCGCTGACGCCCAACGTCATCGCGGCGTCACGGATCCGCAGCGTCGGCTGCTCGCCGCGCAGGCGGTTCCAGCGGGCCGAAAGATCGGCATTGGCGGACGACAACATGGGACTCTCCTTTGTCTAACGCAGGTGGAAACGCACGGGGATTTCGACCCAGGCCGAGACCGGCCGGCCATCGCGCACGGCCGGCAGGAAATGCCAGCTCTTCACGGCCGCGACGGCGGCGCGATCGAGCATCTGGTAACCGCTCGGCCGGTGCACGACGATCTCGACGGCCGTTCCGTCGGGATCGAGGCGCACGCGCACCAGCACTTCGCCTTGCTGGTTGAGTTCGATAGCGCGCGGTGGGTAGACCGCCGGAGTCGGCGGATAACGATAGCGCGGCTTGCCTTCCCAGACGACAGCAGGCAGCGGCAGGAAACCGGCGGCGGCCTGCTGGGCGGCGCCTGTGCTGCCGAGAGTCTGCGATGGCGCCGCCTTCGGCGTAGTCTGGGGAGCGGCCTGCTGCTTTTTCGGTTGTTGCGGTTTGGGAGGGGGCGGCGGCTTGGGTGGCTCGACCGGCTTCAGCTCGGAGAAATCGACCGGCGGTGGCTCGGGCGAGGGCGCGAGTTCGATCGCTGTCACCATCGTCGAGAAGTCGACCGGCGGCGGCTCTTCGGCCGGCGGGACCTCGATCGCGACGTCGCTGGCAGGCTCGTTGGCATCGGTTTTGGCCGAGGGCGGAGCGGCCAGCGCCAGCTCGACCAGCAGCGCGGGTTCTTCGGAGCCCATGCTGCCGGCAGCGCCGGCGGCGAAAAGAAGAAGGACGGCGGCGCCATGCAGCGCAAACGACAACGCCATCGGCACGCGTGGTGCGCGTACCCCCCTTGTCTGGAAAGAGGGCGCCGGCAGTCGCTCGGCGGAGAGGGGTGCCGGGACTGTCGTTCTGTCGCGAGCACTTACCATCGGGCCGTAAGGTTGACGCCGAAGTAGCGGCCGGGCTGGGCGTAGAGATCGAGCTGGTTGTTGGTGTAGGTGAGCCCGATCACATCCGCCGAGTTCCAGTACTTGGCGTTGGTGATGTTGAAGGCGCCGGCGTTGATCTTGAAATGGTCCTTGAAGACATAGCCGACCGTGGCGTCGAGATTGAAGTAGGCCGGCGTCTGGAAATAGGTCGGGTTGGACACCTGGGTGTGCTGCGCCGTCATGGTGCCGATGAGCTGCGCCACGAAGCCCTCGTCGGAGCCGTAGCGAATGCGTGCCTGCGTCGCCCACGGGCTGACCGAGTCAACCGGCAGACCGGTGCGCGTGTCGGTGCCCTGGGCGAAGGCGGTCCAGCCCAGCACCGACCATTGCGGCGCGAAGCGGTATTCGCCGCGCGCCTCGACGCCCCAGATCGTGACGTTGGTAAGATTGACGTACTGGAACTGGGTGATCGGGCCGACCTGGCCAACCGTCACCGTCTCCAGGAAGTTGTTGTAGAGGTTGTAGAAGCCGGTGAGCTGCCAGCTCGAACCGTTGGCGTACTTGCCGCGGAAGCCGACCTCGAAGCTGTTGGCCGTCTCGGGCTTGAGGTTGGCGTTGGGCAGGATCTGGTAGAACGAGGCTGTGTTGGTGAAGCCGAAGTTGGCGTTGTCGTAGGGCGGCGCGCGGAAGCCCGTCGCGTACTGGAAGTAGGACGAATAGTTGTCCGAGAAGCGGTAGATCGCGCCGAACTTGGGTGAGGCCGAGACGTAGGTGCTCGCCGAGGGAACGACGTTCAGCGTGGCGCCGGTTGAGTTCCAGAAATAGCGGTCTGGATTGGGGGTGAGCTGGTAGTAGTCCAGCCGCACCGCCGGCAACAGGCTCAGCCGTCCGTCCAGCGCAGTGATCTCGTCCTGCAGATAGATGCCGGCCTGGATGGTCTCGGTGTCGGGGAAGTTCTTGTTGGGGAAGGTCTCCCCTGCCACGACCTTGGTGCGCGCGCCGGTGCCGCCCAGCGTGATCTGCCAGCGATCGCGCGGCCGGGTCGTCGTGGTGTAGGCGAAGCTGAGGCCGTAGGTGAAGATGTTACGCGCACCGAACAGCAGCGTGTCGGTGTTCATCTGCAGCTCCGCGCCGGCAACGTTCTGCGTGTAGTAGAATTGCGAGGTACGGGCGTTGGTCGGGATGATGCCGTTGAACGCACCGCGCAGCTGGTACGTGTCGGCTTGGATGTAGACCGAATTGAAGTAGGCCATGAAGTCGATACGGTCGACGAAACCGATCGGCGCGTCGTGCACCCACTGGCCGCTGATGCGGTAGGTCTGGGTGTAGTCCTGGCCCCATTCGTCGAAGATGCGCGCGAACAGGCTCGAGAAGTTGCCGACCCCCGACAGGATCTGCGTGCTCTGCTGGCCCTGGGTGTAACCGCCGGTGATGCGGATGGTGTCGACGTCGGTCGGCCGCAGCACCAGCTTGGCCAGGAAGTCGTTGCTGTAGAAGCTCGTCGGGTTGGGCCCGAGCGAGGACTGTGCCGGATAGAACTCGTGTCCGTCGCGGCGGGTGTAGATGCCCAGGAACTCGACATTGCCCTGCTTCACCGCGCCGGTGGCGGTCTCGGCGAACTGCTGGTTGGCGCCGGAGTAGGCACCCTTGATGCTGGCATAGACGTTCTTGCCGCCGATCATGTAGTCGCCGGGATCCTTGGTCGTGTAGGCGACCACGCCGCCCAGCGCGTCGGAGCCGTAGAGCGCCGACGCAGGGCCGCGGATGATCTCGACGCGCTTGATGTCCTCGAGATCCGGCTGTTCGCGGGTGTAGGTGCCGGCGCCCTGGTTGGAATCGGGGAAGTCGGGCATGCGCATGCCGTCGACCATCAGCAGCACGCGGTTGCCGCCGATACCGCGAATGAGAAAGTTCTGGTAGCCGGCGCGGAACGGGTTGTTGCCGACCGTGACACCGGGCTCGTTGCGCACCAGGTCACGAACGTCCTGCATGTTCTGGCGGTCGATGTCCTCGGTGGTGATGACCGAGACGGTGGCCGGCACGTCGTCCAGCGGGCGGCGCGTGCGTGTCGCTGCCGTGGTCACGGCGTCGAGCTGTGTCGGCACCGGCTGGCCGGGCGTGACGCCAGATGCGATGGGGGGCGTGGTGGTAGAGCCGGGCCATTGCGCGGCGGGGGGCGGCGGCGTGGTGTTGCCGGTGGCGTCGGGCGCTGGAGTCTGCACCGCCGGTGTCTGTGCTGTCGGTGTTTGGGCGAAAGTCGGCAGAGCGATCGTCCCCGCGATCGCGGTACTCGCCATCAAGAGATTGAAAAGTCGCTTGGTCTTCATAGCCAGTGGGTCCCCCAAAAGGACGCCTGGCTGGCTGGGATCCCCAAAGGATCGGCTGGCTGGGCAGTTTGACCGGAAAGGGATGGCTTTCCGGGGTACGTACTACTTCGTGAGAATCAGCTTGTTGGAAGCGGTGATCCGGAGACGATAAGTGTCGGCGCCGTGTCGGATGATCAGTTCGCGCCGGCCTTTCATCAGCGTTGCACTGTCGACCGGTCCGTCTGTTGCCGGCAAAGCTTGCACGATGTCGCTCGTCTCACCCCCGACATCGTCCGGCCGCGGCGCAGGCGGTGGTTGGATCATGGCCTCGACTGTTCCCTTCTTTTTTGGCTTGCGAACGACTCTCAATCGCATAGAGTCAGTTGGCCTGTCAACCGCCTTCAACCTTCGGTGAGCCATGGAAAGTTCGGTAGAACAAAGGGTTGACCCCCGCCAAGGCAAGGACGGCCGGCCGCGCGCGGGCTGCGGTCGGCCGGGCTGCGCCTGTGGCCTGCCGGTCAGCGAGCGCTTCGTGCTGTGGGCACTGCGCCAGTGGCAGCAGGACCGCGCGCTTCCCGCGGAAGGCTCGGTGTTGCACCAGGGATTCAAGATGGCGGGCGTGCTCGCGGTGCTGCCCGACTTTGCCATCGCCATGGATGCCTTCCTGTTCGGCACGCGGCGGGCGATGGAGATCCATCGTCCCGAATGCGCGAGCGTCAGCCGCGACGAGGCGACCCTGGTGGCGCTGTGCGGCCTCGCGCAGGGCGACTTCGACGGGCCGCTGCTTGCATCGCTCGACATCATGATGGCGCCGACCGCGTCACGCGTGGCGGCGATGCGGCTGAAAGCCTTCGCCGTGGCGCTGGCGAGCGCGGGGCTGAGGCTGGCGCCGCCGGCCGGCGACGCCGCGGGGAGACTCAATTGAGCGCCGATCAGGTGGCGAACCTGCAGCGCGCCATGCAGCTCATCTCCGATGCCGTCGCGGACCTGCCGGCCGAATGCCGCGACCTCGCCGGCAACGCCCTGCTCAACATCACCGCCGAGGCGGTGGCGCAGGATGTCGGCTGCCTCGAAGCCAGCCGCATCTTCGCAAGGCTGGCCGACCTTCTCGCGCGCGGATTCCAGCCGCCGGCCCGCGAGGCGATCACGATCTCGGCGTTCGACTCATGATCTTCCGGACCGCGCGAGGTCCGGAAGACGAAGACTACACCTCGATCCGGCTGCCGAGCTCGACGGTCTGGTTGGCCGGCAGGCCCAAAAAGTCGGTCGGGCCCGCCGCAAACCGACTCAGCATCAGGAACAGGCGGCGCTGCCAGCTCGGCAGCAGGGGATGCTCGCCGCTCACGACGTTGTTGTGGCCGATGAAGAACGACGTGTGAACGGGATCGACCGGAATGCCGAGGCTTCCGAGGCCCGCGATGTCGTGGCCGACATCGGGCTTCTCCATGAAGCCGTAGCACAGCACCGCGCGATGCACGCCGTCGCCCAAGTCGCGGACCCTGAGGCGCTCCTCCGGCGACACGAAAGGCTCTTCCAGCAGATGGACGGTCAGCAGCACGACATGCTCGTGCAGCACGCCGTTGTGCCGCAGGTTCTGCATCAGGCTGCTGGAGGCGGCGTCGGAGAAGGTCGTTAGATAGATCGCCGTACCCTGCGTTCGGTGCAGGCGGTCGGTGTCGATGGTGGCGAGCAGCGTGTCGATCGGCACGGTTCGTTCATGCTCGCGCTGCGCCACGGCGTGGCGGCCGCGATACCAGGTCCACATGGCGATGAAGAGCACGGCGGCGATGGCTAGCGGCACCCAGCCGCCTTCGTCGAACTTCGTCATGTTGGCCGAGAACAGCGCACCGTCGACGACCAACAGCAGCAGGAAGACGGGAATGACCAGAAGCCGCGGCCATTTCCAGCCGCGCACCGCGAGCGTCGCCACCAGGACGGTGGTGATCAGCATGGTGCCGGTCACGGCGATGCCGTAGGCCGAGGCGATCTCGGGGCCGGTCTTGAAGGCCAGCACGATGCCCAGCACGCCCGCGAGCTGCAGCCAGTTAACCGCCGGCACGTAGATCTGGCCGAACTCGTCGGGCGAGGTGTGCAGGATGCGCGCCCGCGGGCTCAGGCCCAGCAGGGTCGCCTGCTGGGCGATGGAGAAGGCGCCCGAGATCGTCGCCTGCGAGGCGATCACCGTCGCCATCGTGGCGACCACGACCAGGGGATAGAGCGCCCAGTCCGGCGCCAGCTTGAAGAACGGGTTGGAGGCGGCGGCGGGGTCGGCCAGCAGCAGCGCGCCCTGACCGTAGTAGTTGGCGAGCAGGGCGGGGAACACCACGACCACCCAGGCGGTGCGAATCGGGCTGCGGCCGAAATGGCCCATGTCGGCATAGAGCGCCTCCGCACCGGTGAGCGCCAACGTGACGGCACCCAGCGCCACGAAGGCGCCGGTCTTGTGCTTCATGGCGAAGGCGAAGGCATGGTACGGCGACAGCGCCATCAGCACTTCGGGATGCTGCACGATCTGGCGCAGGCCCATCATGAACAGGATGGCGAACCAGATCAGCATGATCGGCCCGAACAGATGGCCGATTCCTCCGGTGCCGAAGTACTGCAGGGTGAACAGCCCGATCAGCACGGCCATGGCGATCGGCAGGATCACCGGCTGGAACGCGGGCGTCGCCACGTTCAGCCCCTCGACCGCGCTCAGAACCGAGATGGCGGGCGTCAGCAGGCAGTCGCCGTAGAACAGTGCGGCGCCCAGCATGCCCAGGATCACATAGACGGTGCGCCTGCGCTGGGAGATGCCGGGCTCGCGCGACACCAGCGCCATCAGCGCCAGCACGCCGCCCTCGCCGTGATTGTCGGCGCGCATGACCACGATGACGTACTTCAGGGTGACGACGATGATCAGCGCCCAGGTGATCATCGACAGCATGCCGAGCACGTTGTCGTGTGTCGGTTGGAGGCCGGTGAAATCGCTGAAGCAGGTCTGGACGGTGTAGAGCGGGCTGGTGCCGATGTCGCCGAACACCACGCCCAGCGCCGCCAGGGTCAAGCCGGCCGCCCGTTTACGGTCGGCAGGCCGCGAAGCGGCCAACGTGCTCATGTCTGAAGAAAGCTCCCCCCGTGCAGCGCGGTGATTCTGGTCGGCTGGCGGGTGCGATTCAACGGGGAACTTCATTTCTTCCGGACCGCGCGCATCCTGCGCGCCGCATGATCA
>JAEZHS010000676.1 GCA_023436825.1 Pseudomonadota bacterium
CGCTCGCGCGCCATGCAGATGGGCTACGCGCCCGAGGACTGGGTCGGCAAGCCGATCATCGCCATCCTCAACACCTGGTCGGAAGCCCAACCCTGCCACATGCACTTCAAGAGCCGCGTCGACGACGTCAAGCGGGGCATCCTGCAGGCCGGCGGCTTCCCCATGGAGCTGCCGGCGCTGTCGCTGTCGGAGAGCTTCCTGAAGCCCACGACCATGCTCTACCGCAACCTTCTGGCCATGGACGCCGAGGAGCTTTTGCGCGGTCACCCCGTGGACGGCGTGGTGCTGATGGGCGGCTGCGACAAGACTACCCCTGCCCTGCTCCTGGGCGCCATCAGCATGGACATTCCCGCCATCTACCTGCCGGCCGGCCCGATGCTGCGCGGCAACTGGAAGGGCAAGGTTCTGGGCTCGGGCTCCGATGCCTGGAAGTACTGGGACGAGCGCCGTGCGGGCAAGATCTCCGACGACGACTGGCTCGATGTCGAGGCGGGCATCGCCAGGAGCTACGGCACCTGCATGACCATGGGCACGGCCGCCACCATGATGGCGATGGCCGAGACGCTCGGCATGACCCTGCCCGGCGCCTCGTCGATCCCGGCGGCCGACGCCAACCACATCCGCATGGCGTCGGAAAGCGGGCGCCGCATCGTGGAGATGGTGTGGGAGGACCTGACGCCCAAAAGGATCCTGAGCCGCGAGGCCTTCCTCAATGCCATCACCGTGGCGATGGCCGTGGGCTGCTCGACCAATGCCATCATCCATCTGATCGCGCTGGCGCGCCGCGCCGGCCAGGACGTCGGGCTGGACGACTTCGAGCGCGCCAGCCGCAAGGTGCCGGTGATCGCCAACATCCGACCGAGCGGCGACAAATACCTGATGGAGGATTTCTTCTACGCCGGCGGCCTGCCCGGGCTGCTGAACGAGATCAAGGGTCACCTGCATCTCGACGCCATGACCGTGACCGGCAGAACGCTGGGCGAGAACGTCAAGGGCGCGGAGATCTACAACGCTGACGTCATCCGTCCCGTCAGCAACCCGATCTACAAGGAAGGCGCGCTGGCGGTGCTGAAGGGCAACCTCGCGCCCGACGGCTGCGTCATCAAGCCGTCGGCCTGCGCGCCCAAGTTCCTGAAGCACACCGGGCCGGCGCTGGTGTTCGACGACTATCCGTCGATGAAGGCCGCAATCGATCGCGACGACCTCGACGTCACCGAGGACACCGTGCTGATCCTGCGCAATGCCGGGCCCCAGGGCGGCCCGGGCATGCCAGAATGGGGCATGTTGCCCATTCCGAAGAAACTCGTTCAGCAGGGCGTGCGCGACATGGTGCGGCTGTCGGACAGCCGCATGAGCGGCACCAGCTACGGCGCCTGCATTCTGCACGTCTCGCCCGAATCGTATATCGGCGGGCCGCTGGCGCTGGTGCGCACCGGCGACATGATCTCGCTCGACGTCGACAAGCGCACCATCGACATGGACGTGTCGGACGAGGAGCTGGCCAGGCGCCGCGCGGCGTGGAAGAAACCCGAGCCGCGCTACGAGCGCGGCTATGGGTGGATGTTCACGCGGCACATCAAGCAGGCCAACGAAGGCTGCGACTTCGACTTCCTCGAAACCGGTTTCGGCGCGCCCGTGGCCGAGCCGTCGATATACTAGGCGTTCATGCTGCCTGATCTCATCGAGATCGCCCCACCGGGCGGCCGGAGGAAGTCGACGGTCGTGTTGCCGGGCTCCAAGAGCCTGACCAACCGCGCCCTTATCCTCGCAGCGCTCGCTGCCAAACCGGTGACCCTGCGCGGGGCGCTGTGGAGCGAGGACACGCAGGCGATGATGGAGTGCCTGGAGCGGCTGGGCTTTCCCGTCGAAGTGACGGAAGATCCGGCCGAGCCCGCCAATCGCACGCTCGAGGTGCACGGCGCCGGCGGCCGGATCCCCAATGCCGGCTCGCCGGAACAGCCTTTGGAGCTTTTCGTCGAGAATGCCGGCACGGCCGCGCGCTTCCTCCCGCCGATGCTTTGCCTGGGCCACGGCAGCTATCGCGTGAGCGGCATCGAGCGCATGCACCAGCGGCCGCAGGCAGCTCTGGTTCAGTCGCTGCGCGCGCTGGGCTATCGCATCGACACGCCCAACGACCGCCTGCCGGCCGTCATTCACGGCACCGGACCGCGTCACGGCGCGGCCTGCAGCGTCAGCGTCGAGGAGAGCTCGCAATTCGCCTCGGCGCTGCTGCTGTCAGCCGGCATCGGCGGCTGGCAGATCACGGTCACGGGGGCCAACGAGGATGAGCTCCCCTACGTCGACATGACTCGCCGCCTGGTGAAGGACTTCCCCTGGAACGGCGGCACCTACGACATAGAGGCCGACGCCTCGGGCGCCAGCTACTTCTGGGGCGCCGACTGGCTGCTGCGCGACAGCGGCAGCCGTGTGAGGGTCGTGCCGACGCCGGCGAGCGGCATGCAGGCCGATCAGAAGTTCTTGGACCTGGTCGCCGAGGGCCCGTGGCGCGCTGCCTACTCACGCCAGACCGACCTCGCGGACAGCATCATGACGGCGATCGTGCTGGCGCCCTTCGCGCCCACGACCTCGCGCTTCACCGATCTCGGCCGGCTACGCGTGCAGGAGTGCGAGCGGGTGAGGGCGCTGCGCACGGAACTGACCAAGTGTGGCGCCAAGGTCGAAGAGAGCGGCGACACGCTCACCGTCCATCCCGGTCCGCTGCACGGGGCGGAGATCGAGACCTACAACGACCACCGCATCGCCATGTGCTTCGGCATGCTGGGGTTGCGCGTGCCCGGCATGCGACTGGTCAAGCCCATCTGCGTGCGCAAGACCTTCCCGAACTTCTTCGCCAAGCTCGCGGAGCTCGGCGCCGTCATCAAGGATGCGGGCGGCAAGCCGCTTAGCGGCGATGAACTGCTGGCCTGAAGGAAGAAACCAATGAACTCGCTCGACAAGCTCAAGACCGTCAGCACAGCCACGGCGGCGACCGCGCTGTTCAAGCGCGGCTTTCGCACCCAGGCCATCCAGAACGTCCGCCCGCTTTCGGCCAACCAACCGACGCTGGTCGGACCGGCCTTCACTTTGCGCTACATCCCGGCGCGCGAGGACCTGAACAAGCTGGACGTCTTTCGCGACCGCAGCCATCCGCAGCGCAAGGCGGTCGAGGACTGCCCGCCAGGTGCCGTGATGGTGATGGACAGCCGCAAGGACGCGCGTGCCGCCTCCGCCGGCGCGATCCTGGTGACGCGCCTGATGAAGCGCGGCGTGGCGGGCGTAGTGACCGACGGCGGCTTCCGCGATTCGGCCGAGATCGCGGCGCTCGGCATCCCCGCCTACCACCAGCGCCCCAGCGCGCCCACGAATCTCACGCTGCACCAGGCGATCGACATCAACGTGCCGATCGGCTGCGGCGACGCGCCGGTGTTCCCCGGCGACATCATCCTGGGCGACCAGGACGGCGTCATCGTTATCCCCGCCAACCTTCTGGACGAGATCGCCGGCGAGACCTTCGAGATGACGGCCTACGAGGACTTCGTCACCGAACAGGTGCGCGCCGGCCGCGGCATCTTCGGGCTGTACCCGGCGACCGACCCGCAGTCGCTCGAAGACTTCAAAGCTTGGCGCAAGGCGAAGGGACGGTAGACTGCATCCGGGCCGATGGCCACGCCAACCTCAACAACGGGAGATACCGCAATGGCAAAGGCATACTGGATCGCGACCTACCGCTCGATCTCGAACCCCGATGCGCTGGCGGCGTACGCCAAAGTCGCGGGAACCGCGCTCCAGAAGGCCGGTGGCCGCATCCTGGTTCGAGGCGAGCCTGTCAAGACCTTCGAGGCCGGCCTGAAGATGCGAACCGTCGTGCTCGAATTCGATAGCGCCCAGCATGCGCAGGCTGCCTATGACAGCACCGACTACAAGGAAGCCCTGCGCCTGCTCGGCAACGGCGCGGAACGCGACATTCGAATCGTCGAAGGCGTGTAACGCCGGCGCTATGCCTTCTTCATCACCGTCGCCTCGCCCAGCAGTGAGACGTGCGCCGCCACGATGCGCCAGCCTTCGGGCGTGCGCATCCAGGTGTGGCTTTGGCGGCCGGCCCTGGTGGTGCCGTGCCGAAGGAACTCGCAGTTCGCCGTGCCGAAGTCGCGGCCGTAGGTGACGATCCAGAGCTTCAGGAGGTCGCGGTTGACGACGAAGCCGGGATCGCGGCCGGCGCGGAAGGCGGCGATCTGGTCGTAGCCGTAGAGCTGCTCGCCGACGCCGTAACGCAGCGTGTGCGGGCTTTTCCAGAACAGCTCGTCGAGCACGGCGACGTCGTTGCTGTTCAGCGCCTTCTCGTAGCGCTGGAAAGCAGCCGTCACCTCGGCAACGACGTCGGGGATGTTGATGTCCATGTTGCTCCTGCCTCTTTGCGGCCCACCCTTCGGGACGCGGTAAGCGCGCATCTGAATGCGCGCATGCGGACCGCTTCTCAGGGCGAGGTCAAATCAAACCAACCTCATGCTGAGGAGCGTTGCGAAGCGATGCGTCTCGAAGCATGGGCCACAGTCATGCCGCCGGTGCGCTCGCCACGCCCTGCTTCTCGAGATGACGCGCGACGCGCAGCGCGGCGGCCTCGTTGTAGTGGTTGGCGATGACCTGCACGCCGATCGGCATGCTGCCCGGCTTGTGCAGCGGCACCACTACGACCGGCAGGCCGATGAACGAGATCGGCTGGGTGAACAGGCCGAGATTGGCGCGCACCGCCAAGTCGACGCCATCCAGCTTCATCATCACCTGGCCGAGCTTGGGCGCGGTGCAGGGCGTCGCGGGAGCGAGGATGACGTCGACCTCCCTGAACAGCTTCTGCACCATCGCGCGATAGCGCCGGCGGAAGCGTTGCGCCTTGACGTACCAGGCGCCCGGCAGCAGCGCGCCCGCCATGAAGCGCTCGCGCGTGTCGGGATCGAAGTCCTGCGGCCGCGTGCGCAAGCGCGGCAGGTGGAGTTGGCCGCCCTCGATGGCGGTGATGACGTAAGCGGCCGAACGGGCGGCCGCCGCCTGCGGGATGACGACGGTCCTGGAGGCGTTGAGCGCCTTGGCCACGCTGGCCACCGCTTTGAAGGCTTCCGGCTCGCCGCCCCGGGCGAAGTAGTCGCCGGCGACGGCGATACGCAGGCCGTCGATGCCCTCGTTCAGGAACGGCGCCGTGGGATCGGCCGGCCGGTCGGTGCAGACGGGGTCGTCGGGATCCCAGCCCTGCATGGCGTCGAACGACACCGCGAGGTCCTCGACCGCGCGCGCCAGCGGGCCGAGATGGTCGACGGCATCGACGAAGGGAAACGAGCCGGCACGGCTCAACCGGCCGTATGTCGGCTTCAGCCCGAACAGGCCGCATAGCGAGGACGGCACGCGGATCGAGCCGTTGGTGTCGGAGCCTAGCGACAACGGCACCTCGCCCGCCGCCACCGCCGCACCCGAGCCGCCCGACGAGCCGCCTGTCATGCGCGTCGTGTCGTGCGGATTGCGCGACGGCCCGTAATGGGCGTTCTCGCCGGTGAAGTCGTAGGCGTACTCGCCCATGTTGAGGCCGCCGACGAGGATCGCGCCCGCCGCTTCGAGCTTGCGGATCAGCGAGCCGTCGCGCGGCGCTATCGGCCCGTCGAGATTGATCCTGGAGCCGGCGCGCGTCGGCAGGCCCTTGATGTCGAACAGGTTCTTGACCGCGAAGGGCACGCCGGCCAGCGGGCCGCGATGCACACCGGCATCGATCTCGGCGGCGCGCCTGCGGGCCCGCTCGGCCAGAATGTCGGTGAAGGCGTTGACGGTGGGCTCGCTGATCGCGATGCGCGTCAGTGTCGCCGCGATGACGGCGGAAGCCTTGACCTTGCCCGCCATGACGGCGCGGGCGATGTCGGTCGCGGTCGCCTGCTTGGAGAGCGGGTCGGTCATGGGCGGAAAACCGGCGCCGGCGTCAGCTCATCGTCGAGTTCGACCTCGAGCAACGGCTGGGCGATCAGCATCGACCGCTCGTAGTTCACGATGACGTTGGCGCGGTACTGCGG
>JAEZHS010000707.1 GCA_023436825.1 Pseudomonadota bacterium
GGACGAGGCGGTGGTGATCGCCGGCATCGCGGCGGCGGGGTTGGTGCACGGGTGACATGGCGCGCCACTGGAGTGGCGTACCCCCAGCAAGCTAGCCGCTCACCAACCCCGCCGCCCCGACGCCGGCGATACATACCGCCTCGTCCTCGTCGCCCGTTCCGCCGCTCGCGCCGGCGGCGCCTAGGATGTGGCCGTCCTTGTCCTTGATCACCACCGCGCCGGTCTGCGGCAGGAACTTGCCGTGCGCCGTCGCCGAGAGCGCGCCGAAGAACTGAGGATTTTCCTTGGCCCGGGCCAACAGCGTCCGGCTCGCCACCCCCATGCCGACCGAGGCGTACGCCTTGCCAATGGCGACGTCGCAGCGGAACATGCTGGCGCCGTCTTCGCGCTGCATCGACCTCACATGACCCGAGTGGTCGAGCACGGCGACGGCGAGTGGCTTGATCTTCATCTCGCGCGCCTTGGCGAGAGCCACTTCGATGATCTTGTTGGCCTGGGCAAGAGTCAGGTCGGGCATTGGTGCGTTCCGTTCCAGTACGTGTTGCAGCGAGTTGAGCACAAATTTGCGTGGCATGCATTTTGCTGACTTTTCACGGTGACGGGGGAAGAAGGGGGCTGACATGCTGAATCGATGGTTGGCGGGGCTGGCACTGACGGCCGTTCTCGCGTCCGGCGCCGCTGCGCAGGATCTGCCCAAGAGCCAGTTCAAGGTCATCGGGCTCAACAGCCCGACGCCTGTGTCGATCCACGACGAATTGCCGTTCTGGCGCAAGACGATCCCAGAAGCGTCGAAAGGCGCGATCACGGTCGATGTCACACCACTCGACCAGATGGGCATCGACGACAAGACGATGCTGCGGCTGCTGAAGCTCGGCGTGATGGATTTCGCCGCCATGGACATCTCCAAGATGGCAGGCGACGACCCGCGCTTCGAAGCCTGCGATCTCGCCGGCCTCACCCTCGATCCCGACAAGGCGCGGGCCGCCTGCAACGCCTATCGCGCGGTGATCGACCGGCAGATGCAGAAGAACTGGAACGCCAAGTTGCTCGCCTTCGGCGGCAACACGCCCCAGGTATTCTGGTGCAAGGACGTGATCGGCGGGCTTGCCGCCTTCAAGGGCAAGAAGGTGCGCGTCTTCAACAACACCATGCGCGACTTCCTGGGTGGGCTTGGCGCCACATCGGTCAGCATGGCCTTTGCCGAGGTCGTGCCGGCACTCTCGGCCGGCGTGGTCGATTGCGGCGTCACCGGCAGCCTGTCGGGTAACACCGCGGGCTGGACCGAGGTCACCAAGTCGATCTACCCGATGTCGCTCGGCTGGAGCATCAACGTGCTGGCGGTCAACCTCGACAGCTGGAAGCGGCTCGACCCCAAGACCCAGGTCTTCCTGCTCGATCAGTTCAAAGCCTACGAGGACAAGATGTGGGCCACCATCAAGACCACGACGGGCGAAGCCGAGAACTGCAACACCGGCAAGCAACCCTGCACCATGGGCAAGCTCGCCAAGACCACCATCGTGCCGGTCAAGCCCGAGGAGGCCGAGGCACACAAGAAGCTGGTTGAAGGCGCGGTGTTGGCCGGCTGGGCCAAGCGTTGCGGCGCCGAGTGTGCCAAGGAGTGGAACGCCACGGTGGGGATGGCTCTCGGTCTCAAGGCTCCGACGCCGTAGGGCACGTGCCGAACGAAGCAACGTTGGCCGTCACGGTCCGGAAGACATGAAGAGACTGCAGGCGGCAGCCGAAAGCATCAGTCGTGTCGGTGCCATCGCCGGCGGCGCGCTGCTCCTCATCGCGTCGGTGCTGATCTGCATCGACATCACCACGCGCTACCTGTTCGCCTGGACCCTGGGCGGCGCCGACGAGCTGTCGGGCTATGCGCTCGCCATCGCCAGTGCCTGGGGCTTCTCCTCGGCGCTGTTCCACCGCGCGCACATCCGCATCGACACCGTCTACGTCCGCGTGCGGCCAGGCATCCGCGCCGTGCTCGACCTGGTGAGCCTGGCCGTCTTCGCCTTCTTCATTGCGCTCGTCACCTGGTACGCCTGGGGCGTGGTCTGGCAGTCCTTCCAGTCGAACTCGCATTCGCTGTCGGAGATCGAGGCGCCGCTGGTCGTCCCGCAGGGCCTGTGGTTCGCGGGCCTGGTGTTCTTCGTCATGGTGGCGTTGCTGCTGCTGACGCGCGCCGTCGCCGCCCTGCTGCGCGGCGACCTGGCCACGCTGTTCGCCCTGATCGGCTCGAAGTCGGCCGTCGACGAGGCCCAGGAGGAGGTGCTGAACGTCGAGCACGCCTTCCAGCAGGAGAAGAAGGAATGACCGCCGCCGTCTCGCTCGCGATCCTGCTGTTCATCCTCGGCAGCTCGATCGCCGTCGCCGCCGGCATGGGCCTGACCGGCGTGCTGCTGAACCAGATCTACTCCTCGATGCCCATGCAGCGCATCCTGGGCGAGCTCTCCTGGTCGACCACGAGCAACTTCATCCTCACGGCCATCCCGTTCTACATCATGTTCGGCGAGATCCTGCTGCGCTCGGGCATCGCCGAGCGCATGTACGCCGCGCTGACGCAATGGCTGTCCTGGCTGCCCGGCGGGCTGATGCATTCCAACATCGGCTCGTGCGCGCTGTTCGGCTCGGTCTCGGGCTCGAGCGTGGCGACGGCCGCCACCATCGGCGTGGTGGCGATGGGCGAGATCGACAAGAACAAGTACAACGAATCGCTGTTCCTCGGCACGCTGGCGGCCGGCGGCACGCTCGGCATCCTGATCCCGCCCTCGATCAACATGATCATTTATGGCGTGATGACTGACACCTCGGTGCCGAAGCTCTATCTCGGCGGTTTCATTCCCGGTTTCATCCTCACGGCCCTGTTCAGCCTGGTCGTGCTGATCGCCTGCCTGTGGCGGCCGGCATGGGGTGGCCGCAAGGTCGAGACGAGCTGGCCCGAGCGCCTGCGCACCCTGCCCGACCTGCTGCCGCCCCTGGTGTTGCTGATGATCGTGATCGGCGCGATCTTCTTTGGTATCGCCACGGCGACCGAATCGGCCGCCGTCGGCATCGTCGGCGCGCTCGCCATCACCGCGTGGCGGCGGCGGCTGTCGTGGGTCATGCTGCGCGACGTTTGCGAGGCGACCGTGCGCACCACGGCGATGGTGGTGGCGATCCTGGTCGGCGCCTTCTTCCTCAACGTCATCATCCAGACGATCGGGCTCACCCAGCAGCTCAGCAAGCTGATCACGCAATACCAGATGACGCCTGTCCAGGTCCTGACGGCCGTTATCGTGCTCTACCTGGTACTGGGCACCTTCATGGAGGAGCTCTCCATGATGATCTCGACGATCCCGATCACCACACCGCTGATCGTCCAGGCGGGCTACGACCCGGTGTGGTATGGCGTGCTGATCGTGCTCCTGATCCAGACGGCCATGGTGACGCCGCCCTTCGGCATCAACCTGTTCGTCATCCACGGCATCCGCGGCCGCGGCCGCCTGACCGACGTCGAGCGGGGCTCGGCGCCGTTCGTCGTGGCGCTCCTGATCATGATCGCCATGATCTGCCTGTGGCCGGATATCGTGATGATCCTGCCGAGGTGGTTCGGCTGACTGGAGCGCGGACCTGGAGGTCCGCACTCCAAGTCAGATCGTGATCACGATGTTGCCCGCCGAGTCGCGCTCGGCGCGCGCGCCGGGCGGCACGACGCAGGTCGAATCGTATTCCTCGATTATCATCGGACCGCTGCGCACACCGTCGAGATCGGCGCGGCTCAGCACCGGCGTCTCCAGCCAGCCGTGCTCGTCGCCGAACCAGGCCTTGCGCGATGCCGGCCTGGCGCCGTTGTGGCGGCGCGGCGTGACGCTCTGCGGCACGCTGGAACCCTCGCGCAGGCCGGCGCCGACGAGCTGGATGGCCACCAGTTCGACCGGCTCGTCGGGGCCGGCGCGATGGCCGTACATGCGCTCGTGTTCCTCGGCAAAGGCCTGTTCCAGATGCGTCGCCATGCGCGCGTCGATCGGCCCGTCGGGCACGGGCACCGTGAGCTCGTAGCTCTGGCCCTTGTAGTGCAGGGCGGCCGAGCGGCGCAGGTGGGCGTTTGCACCGCTGAAGCCTTCGGCCGCGAGTTGGTGGGTGGCCTGCTTCGCCAGCGCGTCCCAGGCCGAGCCGATCTCGCCGAGATCGGCCTGCCTCAGCAGGCGGCGGAAGGTGCGGGCATAGTGGTGTTCGACGTCGGCATAGAGCAGTCCGAAGGACGAGAAGAGGCCGGCCGATGGCGGCACGACCACGCGGCCGATGCCCAGCGACGCCGCCATGCCGGCGGCGAACAGCGGCCCGTTGCCGCCGAAGGCGAACAACGCGAAGTCGCGCGGATCGCGGCCGCGCTCGGTCGATACCGCCTTGATGGCGCGGATCATGTTGGAAGCCACGATCAGGTGCGCGCCGTAGGCCGCGCGCTCGACCGGCATGCCCAACGGCTTGGCGATCTTCTCGGCGAAGGCGGTGCGCGCCTTGTCGGCATTGAGTTTCAGCGCCCCGCCCACCAGATGAGCGGGATTGATGTAGCCCAGCAGCACATTGGCGTCGGTGATCGTCGGCACCGTACCGCCCTGGTCGTAGCAGACCGGGCCGGGTGAGGCGCCGGCGCTCTCGGGACCGGCCTGCAGCGCGCCGCCGCCGTCGATCCAGACGTGCGAGCCGCCGCCGGCGCCAACCTCTGCGAGATCGATGGCCGGCACCTTCAGCGTATAGCCGGCGCCCGTCAGCAGGCGGGAGCCGATCATGATGCCGGCGCCGACTGCATATTCCTGGGCGCGCGCCACCTCGCCATGCTCGACCATCGAGGCCTTGGCGGTCGTGCCGCCCATGTCGAAGGTGATGATCCTGTCGAGGTCTTTCACGCGCGCCAGCGCCTGGGCGCCTACCACGCCGCCCGCCGGCCCGGACTCGATGATGTTCATCGGCCGCTCGGCCGCTGCAGCATCCGTGGTCAGCCCGCCATTGGACTGCATCAGCAACAGGCGCGCCGGGATGCCGCCGGCGTCGAGGCCCTTGCGCAGCGCCCGCAGGTAGGTGGCCACGATCGGCATGACGTAGGCGTTGATCACCGTCGTCGAGGTGCGCTCGTACTCCTTGATCTCGGGCAGCACCTCGAACGAGAGACTCTTCGGCAGGCGAGGGGCCTTGCGCTCGATGACTTCCTTCAGCATCGCCTCATGGACGGGATTGGCGAAGGAGTTGAGCAGGCAGACGGCGATCGCCTCGACCTTCTCGGCCAGCAGCGCGTCGACGGCCCGCTCGGCGTCGGCCGGATCGAGAGCGCGCTCGACATGGCCGCGATGGTCGATGCGCTCGTCGACCACCTTGCGCAGGTAGCGCTCGACCAGCGGCTCGGGCTTGGTCCAGCCGATGTCGTAGAGCTTGGGCATGCGGAGCGTGCGGATCTCCAACACGTCGCGGAAGCCCTTGGTGGTTATCAGTCCGACGCGGGCGCCTTTGTGCTCAAGGATGGCGTTGGAGGCGACGGTGGTGCCGTGGCGGATTTCGTCGATGGCGGCACCGGAAAGGCCGGTCTCGGCAAAAACCTCGCTCAGCCCGTCGACAATCGCCTGGGCGTAGTTGTCCACGCTGGACGAGATCTTCTTGGTATGGACGGTGCCGTCGGATCCCAGCAGCACGATGTCCGTGAAGGTGCCGCCGATATCGACACCGGCGCGATAGGTGACGGGCATGGGTTACTCGGCGGCGCGACGCAGCAGTGGCGGCTCTTGCCATTGCACCTTGGGCGTCTCGGTCCAGCTGCGCGCCCGGCGGATTTCGTCGCGTCGCCGAGCCGTTGCCGCCGCGTCGACCGTCCAAGTCGCCGTGTCGACCGCGACGCCGTAGTCGGCCATGGCCTTCTGCGGCGACAGAAGCTCGTTCCTGACATCGCGCAGCACCGCCGCCGGATCGCGCTCCAGCGGATCGCCCCAGCCACCGGCGCCGGCGAGCACGTGGCGGAAGACCTCGCCCTTGCGGATGGTCATGGTGAGCTTGGATGGCAACAGCCGGTTCTCGCCGTCGGGGTTCATGTAATTCTCCGACGGCGCGCCCGGGCTGCCGCCATAGAGGCCGAACGGTCGATGGTCGCGCCGGTCCGAGCGGACCTGCAGCATGCCTTCGTCCTCGAGAAACCGGTAATCGCGCCGGAACGGCACGCCGCCGCGGAACTTGCCGGCGCCGGCGCGGTCGGCGACGAACTCATAGGCCAGCAGCTGCATGGGCTGCTCGGCCTCGGTGACCTCGATCGAGTGCGACGCCATGTTGGCGAACATGTGCGAATTGCCGTCGAGCCCGTCGGCCCACGGCCTGGCGCCCCAGGCGCCGCAGGTGAAGTCGACATAGACGAAAGGCTTTCGCTCGGCGTCGTAGCCGCCGATCGAGATGCCGGTATTGCCGCCGTCGCCCGCCGCCTTGACCTTGTCGGGCAGCATCATGGCGAGCGCGCCGAACATGCAGTCGAC
>JAEZHS010000739.1 GCA_023436825.1 Pseudomonadota bacterium
TGCCATCGGTCAGCGACGCGAGGCCGAAGGCGCCCTGATAGGCGGGGATGGGAATCGTCGGGGCAATGCCACCGGAGCCGACCTCCTTGCCGCCGAAACCGACCTCGAGCACCGAGGCGCCATCGAGGACCGCCGACGTCACGACCAACTGCTGCCAGACCGTCTCGAACAGCATGGTGAGCGTGTCCGCGGCGCCTACCGGCTCGGGTGCTGCCGCCGAGAGGTGCGACGGCAGGTCCTTGAGCCCGGCCGCCACCAGGGCGTAGACCGTGCCCGGATCGTCCTGCAGGGCGAGCTGCAGCAGGGACTGCAGCGTCGGGTCGGTCAACGCGCTCGACAGGCCGGCGATCGAGGTGCCGCCGACCAGCAGGTCGAACGGCGACGAGTGATCGCTGGAATAGTTGGCGGCGCCGTTGGCGATGGCCGCGCTCGAGCCGAGGTCGCCGGCCGCCCGGTGCACCGAGACGTTGGCGAGAACGCCGTCGATCATGAGCTGCTGGAACGCCCAGTAGAACGGCGACTGCGCCGTGCGCTGGCCGGTGATGCCCCACGAGCTGCTCAGCACGGCCGGCTGATGGTTCTGGTCGAAGAAGGCCTGCTGGTAGGCGTTGTAGGGCGTGCCGCTCAGCATGGAATAGAGAAGCTGGGTGCTGTTGGGCGCGGCACCCGCGATGTTCGAGATGTCGAGAGTGAGCTCGCCGCTGGTCGTCCCCGTGGTGTTGGTTCCGGAAACGATCTGGAACTGCTCCGGCGTCACCTGCGGCAGGCCGACCCCGGCGCGATACTGGTTGTAGGCCGCGAACAGCGCCTGCTGATTGGGGACATTGGTTTCGACCAGGGCGATCGGCGCCGTGGCCACGTCGGCGGGGAGCGGAAAGTTGTAGTGCGCCGCGATGGCCGCCGGCGTCGCCAGCACGGTGTCGAGGCTGGAATTGCCGATGCCGAGCGGCCCGGGCTCGAGCGACACGGGCGTGTGGACAAGCACCTTGGGATTGGTGATCGCGGGCTGCTTCTCGATCCACAGGCCGGCGATGGCACCGGTGCTGATCGCGGGGTTGAGCGAGAGGTTGCCCGCCCAGGCGAGCGTCGAGCCGCCGCCGCCGGTGACCTCCAGCAGTGGCGTGCCGAACAGGCTCGCGAACTGGGCGCTGTCGACGGTGACCCAGATCGTGCGGTCGGCCGCCGAGGACACGTAGCCGAGGTCCGTCGGCGCGGTGAGCGCCGCACTTCCGACCACGGAGCGGACCTGGTCGCGGGTGGTGTCGTAGAGGGTCGGATCGGCGCCATACGTCGCCCACACGTCACCCCGGGAGCCGAACGCCGCGAGCGCGGACTGCCGCTCGGCCCAGTTGCCCGACAGCAGCGCCGTCGGCTGGTTCGCCCTGTCGAGCACGAGGCCGACCGTGATGGTGGCGTGCGCGGCCGCCGGATCGACTGTCGCGGCCTGGCTGCCGTATTGAAACAGCTCCTTGAGCGGCTCCCGGCTCCCCGCCGCCAGCTCCCGGTACTGCCGTTCGGTGTAGAGGTCGGCGCCGAAGGCGTCGAGGAAAGTCGCATGGAGACCGATGGCCATCGGGGGACCTGCTAGCGCATCACTTCCTCCCCAGCGAAGCTGGGGAGGAATGAGCCGTGCCGTAGAGTGGCGGCAACGGGCCCGCCCTGCTTTCCATCTCTGCCCGCCTGCCCCACAGGCGCATCGCCTTGAGGGCGGCGTCGGTCAGTTGCGGCAGGAAGCGGGGGCGCAGCAGTTCCGGGTCGAAGACGCTCATGCGCCGGCCGTTCTCGGCGTAGCAGTCTTCCAGGAAGCGCCGGAAGTTGAAGCCGTCCAGGAACATGCTGACCTGCAGCGCCGCCAGGTTCTTGCCCTCGTTGACCTGCTGGCCGCGACGGGCAAAGCGGATCTTGTTGTGCACCGCGCGCACGTAGTAGCGCAGGGTCACCAGCGGCGAGACCGTGCGGGCGAGCCAGCCCTTGCGGGCTTCGGTGTAGGCCATCCAGTTGATGAAGAAGACGATGTGGCGCGTCTCCTCGTACATCAGCATCGAGAAAATCTGCATGATCTCGCGCGGCAGGAACTCCGATTGCCATGCGATCTTGAACAGGCCGAAGCCGACGAACGAGTCGAAGCATTCGCCGAAGCCGAAATCCTTGAAGCTGGTCTCGATGTCGGCGCCGAGATCGTCGATCGGCCGCTCGGGGGCGTCGAGGCCGTAGCGGTCGATCATCACGCGGATCAGCTTGGCGTGCCGGGACTCCTCCTCGCCCTGCAGGGCCAGCGCCTCCTTGAGGACCGGATCGGTGACGGTCTCGGTGAAGGCGGCGACGATCGCGCCGGCGCGGCGTTCGGTATAGAAGACCTCGTCCCAGAAGGGAACCTGCCGCAGGCGATGCAGGGCGGCCTCGTCAAGGTCCGGCCAGGGTAGCGTCTCCGGATCGTAGTCGAGGTAGGTCTGTGCAAAGTGCGCGCAGAAAGCATCGCGATGTTCCAGGGATCCGATTTTCATGCAGGCAAGCCCCCGTCGCTCGGCCTATTCATGACCACGAATATCGATTTGTCCATTCACATCGGGACCGACAAAGGCATAGGGTTGCAAAGTCGGCGCCAGTGCCTACTGGAGAACCACTTCCTCCCTACGC
>JAEZHS010000092.1 GCA_023436825.1 Pseudomonadota bacterium
GTCCACAAGAGCATGAGTAGGCGCGCCCCCAGCGAAACTACTCGGCCGCCTGCTGCTTGCCCTTCTTCTCTTGCTCCTCCTTTTCCTTCTCCTGGAGGAGCTTGGGCAGGGCGGCGTTGGCGGCGGCGAAGCGTGGGGCGGTGGTGACCTTGAGCGCCTCGACCGCGTCCTTGTTCTCCATGATCTTGGCCATGATGGCCTGGCCCGCGCGGTCGAACACGGCGCGGTTGTCGATCAGGAACTTCTGCGATTCGCGGAGCTTTGTGACGTAGCCGTTGATCTCGGGGATCACGTAGCGCGCCACCATGTCCCAGCTGCGCATGGTGTTCTCGGGGTTGGCCCAGTCGTGCACGAAGCCGACCACCGTGCCGAAGCCGCCGCTCTTCTCGTAGACCGACTTGATCACCTTCACGAGGTCGTCGGGCGTGCCGATCACCGAGGACGCGCCGTCGACGAACGCCGTATTGTCGACCGCCTCGTCGGGCGAGTTGAACGGCTTGTCGCCCGGCCGCTGCAGCGTGCCGACGATGTATTCGTTGTGCCAGCGCATCAGGCCGTGGCGGGCTTCCTCGCGTGCCTTCTCGCGCGTCTCGGCGACGTGCCAGGAGAGCAGCACGCGCCAGTGCTTGCGGTCGACCTTCTGGCCGTGCTTGGCCGCCGACTGCTCGGCGAAGCCCCATTGCGTCGGCAGCGACAGCAGGCCCTGCGCCGACATCGAGCCCAGCGAGATGATGCCGATGCCGTACTTGCCGGCGAGCGTCATGCCGGAGGGGCTGACCTGCGAGGCCACGACGAACTCCATGTCCTCCTGCAGCGGCAGCAGCTGCAGCGCCGCGTCCTGCAGCGTGTACCAGTCGGTCTTGTGGGTGATGCGCTCGCCCTTGAACAGGCGGCGGATGATGCCGATCGCCTCGTCCTGGCGGTCGCGCTGCGTCATCGGATCGATGCCGAGCGTGTGGGCGTCCGACGGCAGCGCGCCGGGGCCCGAACCGAAGATCGCGCGCCCGCCCGTCATGTGGTCGAGCTGCACCATGCGCTGCGCCACGTTGTAGGGATGGTGGTAGGGCAGGGAGATCACGCCGGTGCCGAGCTTGATGCGCTTGGTGCGCTCGCCGGCGGCGGCCAGGAACATCTCGGGCGAGGCGATCATCTCCCAGCCCGACGAGTGGTGCTCGCCGCACCAGAACTCGTCGTAACCCAGCTCGTCCAGGTGCTCGACGAACTTGAGGTCGCGCCGGAACTGCAGGGTGGGGTTTTCGCCGATCGGATGATGGGGCGCGAGGAACGCGCCGAAGCCCATGCGAGGCATGTCTATGCTCCTGTTCGTTGATAAACGGGTAACATGCCGGGCCGGCGGGGTCGACAACCGGAGGGGCGAATGGCGGCGTTGAAGGGCAGGGTTGCACTGGTCACAGGCGGTTCGCGCGGCATCGGCCGGGCCATCGCGATTTCGCTGGCCGAAGCCGGCGCCGCCGTGGCCGTCAATTACCTGACCAAAGCGGCCGAGGCGACTGCCGTGGTCGCGGCGATCCACAAGCAGGGTGGTCGCGCGATCTCGGTCGGCGCCGACGTTTCCCAGGCCGTGGCGGTGAAGGGCATGGTGGCCGGCATCGAACGCGAGCTGGGACCTGTCGACATCCTGGTCAACAACGCCGGCATTGCCATCAACCGCCCCGTCGACGAGCTCACGGAGGACGACTTCGACCGAACCATGGCGGTGAACCTGAAGTCGGTGTTCCTCTGCACCCAGGCCGTGCTGCCCGGCATGCGCAGGCGCCGCTGGGGCCGCATCGTCAACATCTCCTCCGGCGCAGCGCGCGGTGCAGGCGGCGTCGGGCCGCATTACAACGCCTCGAAAGCCGGCATGGAAGGCATGACCCGTGGCTACGCGGCACGGCTGGTGAAGGAGGGCATCACCGTGAACGCGGTAGCGCCGTCGTTGATCCAGACCGACATGGCGGGCGCGGTCGCCTCGTCGGCGTCGCGCATCCCGCTGGGCCGCTTCGGCACGCCCGAGGAATGCGCCCAGGTGGTCATGATGCTGATCGGCAACGAGTACATGACAGGCCAGACGGTCGCGTTGAGCGGCGGCCTCTCATTCCTGTGATGGCGTTCCTGTGATCCGCATCCTCGGCAAGGCCTCGTCGATCAACGTACGCAAGGTCCTGTGGACCTGCGAGGAGATCGGCATCGCCTACAGCCGCGCCGACGACGGCCCGGAGCTCGAGCAGAACCCCAACGGCCTGGTGCCGGTGATCGTCGACGGCGACTTCGTACTGTGGGAGAGCAACAGCATCATCCGCTATCTCGCCAACAAATGGACGGCGCACACGCTGCTGCCGACCGAGCCGCGGGCGCGCGCCGAGGTCGACCGCTGGATCGACTGGCAGGCGACGGAGTTCAACAGCACTTGGCGTTACGCCTTTTCGGCGATCGTGCGCCGCAATCCGGCTTTCAATGATCCGCGTGACATCGATGCCTCGAAGAAGCAGTGGACGCGCATGGTGGCGATCCTCGACAGCCAGCTCGCGCACACCGGCGGCCATGTCGCGGGCGCGGCCTTCACCCTGGCCGACATCCCGATCGGTCTGTCGGTAAATCGCTGGTTCATGACGCCGTTCGACCGGCCGGCGTTTCCCCATGTCGAGGCCTACTATGAGCGGCTGAGCGCACGGCCGGCGTTCGTCCGGCATGGCCGCAACGGGATCGCATAGATGACGCCGACCGAACGCCTGCTCGCCTTGTGGGATTATCTCGGTATCGGCGCGGCGCATGTCGCCACACAGATGCCCGGCGACATAGCGGGCCTCGCCGCGGGCTTCGGCTCGCGATTGGCCGGAGTCGTGCTCTGCGTGCCGACCCGCCTCGATCCGCTTGCCTTCGGGGCGCTGCCCAAGCGCCTGCTGATGATCTGCGGCGACGGCGGCCTGACCGCTGACGTGACGGCGCGCGCCGAAGCGCTGCTGCCCGGCTCGCGGCGGATGGTGCTTGCGGGTTACGACGCGCCCGGCTGGGCGGACGCCGTGGCCGACCGCACTGACGAGATCGTGCAGGCGATGTCGGGCTTCCTGAGAAACATCAACGCCGACGTTCCGACGAGCCCGGCGCGCGAAGGCAATCACGCCGGCATCTCCTACCGCATCGAAGGCGCCGGCCCGGCCCTGGTGCTGCTGCCGTTCTTCCTGGCGCCGTCGCAATGGTCGCCGGCGGTCGAGCGCCTGGCGCGGCAGTTCACGGTCATCACCCTGGGCGGAGCGCACCTCGGCGGCGTGGCGACGCTCGAGGACCGCGCCCGAGCGCCGACCTACCAGGCGATGTTCAGGACGCTGATCGACCTTTTGGCGCCCAAGCCGGGCGAAGCGATCCTCGATGTCGGCTGCGGGGCGGGCTCGTTGGATCGGTTGTTGGCCGCGCGCCTGGGCAGGGCCAACCCGATCACGGCGATCGATACCAATGGCTTTCTATTGCGCGAGGCCGAGGCGCTTGCGAAGGCGGATGGCCTCGACGGCCTCATCCGATTCACGCCAGGCAATGCAGAAGCACTGCCGTTCACCGATGCCTCGTTCGACTGCATCTTCTCGGTGACGGTGCTGGAGGAGTGCGACGCCGACCGTGCGCTCGCCGAGATGATGCGCGTGGCGCGGCCGGGCGGGCGCATCGGCGTGATCGTGCGGTCGATCGACTTGCCGCAATGGTGGAGCGTCGACGTGCCCGAAGCGCTGCGCCAACGGGCGGTGACGCCGCCGCAGTCCGTCGGCGCGAAGGGGGTTGCCGATGCCAGCCTGTATCGGCGCGTCCGGCAGGCAGGCTTGCGCGACCTCACCTGCTTTCCCGCCCTGGTGACCCTGGATCGGCCCGAGGGCCCGATCTGGCGCTATCGCGAAGATCACCTGACGGCGCAGCTTTCGCCGCCGGAACTGGCTGCCTGGCAGGCCGCGCGCAGCGCCGCCACAGACCAGGATCTCCTGTTCATGGCCCATCCCATGCACTGTGTCGTTGGACGCAAGCCGTGATGTGGGTGAGGGGTCGCATGGACAGAATGATCGGTGTCGCCGTCGCCTTGATGACGGGATGTGCTCTGGCGTCGTGTCCAGCGCTCGCCGCCGACCGCAAGATCAGGCCGCTGCCGGCGGATCAATGCCGGGCGCTGGCCGACACGCTGGGCAAGGCCGCCGCCATTCCGCTCTCGGCCAGGATCGGCAAGCCGGCTTTTCCGACCGGCGTGAGCGGCGACGCCTGCCTGCTCTCGGGCAAGGCGACCGGACTGGCGATCGGGTTCATGGCGGCACAGGACAGGCTCGACCGTTCGATCGCAGGGTGGCGGCGCGTGCCGGACTACGATGCCGACGGGCCCTACGGCACCGTCAAGGGATTCACCAGGGGAGAGGCGACGCTCCTGTATCAGCTCGAGACCGACCCGCCTGCCGGAACCTGCGAAGACATCGTCATCGCCGACTGCGAGGTGCCTCGCGCGCGATGGCATTGGGCCCTCGAAGTCGTCGGCTTCCTCCAGTAAGCTCCCGTCAACGCGCCCAAGTGAAGGAAGGAATGCCATGGGCTACACACTCGAACAGCTGAGCGACGACATCCGCGCCGCCCTGAAGGCCGACCCCGGCGTCGGTGGCAAGCACGCTGTCGTCAAACTCGTCTCCAAGGTCCTGCTCGACAAGGAATTCGTCGACAAGCACCTGAGGGCCGAAGACTGCAAGCCGCGCAAGGTGCTGTTCGAGGATCCCGAGCTCGGCTTCTGTGTCTGCGGCCATGTCTACGAGAAGCCGGCGCACGGCGAGCCGCACGATCACGGCTCGAGCTGGGCGATCTATGGCCTGGCGGTGGGCGACACCGAGATGACCGACTGGCGCATCGTGCGCAAGGGCGATGCGACGTCACCGTCGCTGGTCGAGCCGGAGCGGACCTACGCGCTGAAGCCGGGCGACGCGCACTTCTACGATGTCGGCGTCGTGCATTCGCCCAAGCGCGACGGGCTCACCAAGCTGGTGCGCATCGAAGGCGCCAACCTCGACCGCATCAAGCGCTCCAACATCAAGAAGGCCGCGAAGGTCGAGGCCTGACAGTCTTCCGGATCGCGAGCCTCCAGGCTCGCTCATGAGT
>JAEZHS010000108.1 GCA_023436825.1 Pseudomonadota bacterium
GCGCCGATGCTGCCGCCCGCGCCCGGCCGGTTCTCGGCCACGACCTGCTGGCCCAGCGCCTTGGTGAGCTGGTCGGCCATCACGCGCGCCAGGATGTCGGTCGACTGGCCGGGCGGGAAGGGGACGATGATTTTTATCGGCTTGGTGGGCCAGGCCTGGGGGCGAAGCAGGGACGGGCGATCGCGGCCGCGCCACCCAGGGCAAGAAGAAGACGTCGCGCAAGCATAACTGTCATCCCCAGCGAGGGACCTCTTTGTTGCTAGGCGGCCTTCTTGTTCTGCTGCGAAGGATGGTCGCCGGCGATCTTCAAGAAATTCTCGAGGATCTTGTGGCCGTGCTCCGAGGCGATGCTCTCGGGATGGAACTGCACGCCGTGGATGGGCAGCGACTTGTGGCGCAGGCCCATGATGATCTCGCCGGTCTCGGCGGTGACTTCGAGGTCCTTTGGGAAGCCCGCACGGTCGACGACCAGCGAGTGGTAGCGCGTCGCCTGGAACGGCGAGGGCACGTCCTCGAACACGCTCTGGTTCGTGTGCTCGATACCCGACAATTTGCCATGCATGGGCGTGGGGGCGCGCACGACCTTGCCGCCGAACACCTGGCCGATCGCTTGATGGCCGAGGCAGACGCCGAGCAGCGGCATCTGTGCCTTTGCGGCCGCCTTGATCAGGTCCATACAGATGCCGGCCTCATTGGGCGTACAAGGCCCGGGTGACAGCACGATGCCTGCGGGCTTCAGCGCCATCGCCTCGTCGACCGTGATCTGGTCGTTGCGATGCACGACACAGCGCGCGCCCAGGTCGCCCAGGAAGTGGACGAGGTTGTAAGTGAAGCTGTCGTAATTATCGATCAACAGAAGCACGGCGGCACTCCATAACTGGCAGCAATTATAGAGCCCGAGTGCCAAGGCTGCGACTCTCATTCTTCACCGCAAGTGTCGATAGAGCTTCGTGCAAGACGGCGGTCCAGGCGCTACGCTACGGGCGCTAGAGGGGAGTTCCGTGCCAGATAAGACGCAGGCGGCCAGGCTGCTCGAGCAGCAAGTGGCCGTGCTCGAAATGATCGCGCGCGACGAGCCGCTGGATGACGTTCTCGCGGAGATCTGTCGCCTTGCCGAAGCGTCCGCGGCGGGCAGCGTGGCGGGCGTCACCATGCTCGATCGCGGCGGCATGAGATTCGAGCACTGCGTGATGCCGTCGCTACCTGGCTTCGCCGCGGGCGTTCCCGGCGTCGAGGTCGGAAGCGGTGACGGCGAGAGCGACGAGCGCTTCGATCCTCTGTGGCGCAAGCTCAGCGCCGACCACGGCGTGCGCGCCATCCGCGCACGGCCCGTGTATTCGGCCGATGGGCGCGCGCTCGGCAGCTTCCTCATCGCCTTCAAGGCCGGGGAGCCCGACCCATGGCCCGAGGAGATCGAGGCGATCGGCGCCAGGCTCTCGGGCTTCGTACTGGAGCGCCACCGGGCGGCCGAGCGCCAGAAGCTGATCGTCGGCGAGATGCAGCATCGGCTGAAGAACCTGTTCGCCGCTGTCCTGTCGATCGCTTCACAGACCTCGCAGGGCGGCGTCACCAGCGCTGAATTCCTGAAAGCCTTCGAGGGCCGCATCCTGGCGCTCGCCAACGCCCATGACCTTCTGACCCGCGACGAATCGGCCGATCTTGCCGAACTCACGCGCCGCATCGTCGGGCCGTTCGCCGCCGACGAGGCGGTCGAGATCACAGGCCAACCCTTCAAGGTCGCGCCGTCGGCCGTGGTGCCGTTCAGCCTGGTCCTGCACGAACTCGCCATCAACGCCGCCAAGTACGGCGCGCTGTCGAGCAGCGAGGGCCGGGCGCGCGTCTCCTGGAAGTCCTATCGCGGCGAGAACGGCGAGCGTCGCTTCAAGTTCAAATGGGAGGAGAAGGGCGGTCCGCGCGTCGCGCCTCCTCGGCGCAGCGGTTTCGGGACGCTCCTGATGAAGCGGGCCTTCGCCGACGTCGAGGGCCAGTCGCGCCTGGTTCACGCCCCCGAGGGCCTGCGCTTCCGCATCGACGCGCCGATGAGCGGCCGCCTCGGGCGCCTGCACGAGGCCTCGAAACCTTCGTAGCCTGCTACGAAATCTCCGCGCGGGAAGCCTGCTCAAAAATCTGCGGCAGGATGTCCTCAATCGCCCGTGGCGAGATTCCGAGCGAGTCGAACCCCATCGCACCCGACGATGCGACGTTGTCGATCTGCATCAGCTCGATCTGACTCGGGGTGATTGGAGGATTGGGAAGGATCTCGGAGACGTAGCCAACGGCTCGCCACAGGGCGAATGGAAACGGAAGGAGCAGGGGCCTCCTCCCGACGCCTGCTGCAATCGTCTGTAAGAGCTCGCCATAGGTGTAGATGCGCGGCCCGGCCAGTTCGTAGGCCGAAGCCGCATTCGGCGAGCGCAATGCACGCGCAATCGCCTCGGCCACGTCTTCCACATATGAAGGCTGCAGCCTGGTTTGCCCGCGCCCGAACATGGGAAAAATCGGAACGGCCCGCAGCATGTTCAGCAGGGGCGTGACGAACGCGTCGCCTGGCCCGAACATGACGGCAGGACGGATCATGACGGCGCCAGGAAACGCTCCCCGAACCACTTCCTCTCCCCGGCCGCGGCTCCGAATGTAGGAGGAGGTCGATCGCGGGTCCGAGCCGAGTCCGGACAGGTGGGCCAGTCTTTCCACACTGGATTGGCGCGCAAGTCTAGCCAACCTCTGGGCGGCCTCCACATGAACCGAGTGAAAGGTATCTCTTCCGTGCTCGACATAGAGGCTGACGGCGTTCACCACGGCAAAGGCGTCGCGGATCGCTGCGACGACGGAACCATCGTCATTGATGTCGGCCTGCACCGATTCGACGTTCGAGACGTCATGCGGCAGGAGTGCCACGGCGCGGTCTGGATGCCGCGATGCGATTCGCACGGAGAATTCGCCGTCGCGCAGATGGCGAACGACGCGATGGCCCAAGAATCCGGTTCCGCCAAATACCGTTACGAGCTGGCCACGCATGACGGCGATCGGGCCCTACTTGCCGTGACGGGCTCGGGTCCGTGCCGCCTTCTTGGCCGCGGCGGAGCGGGCGGCCGCCCCTTTGGTACGGACCGCCTGACGTGCCGCTGCCGACCGTTCGGAGGGAGCGCGTCGTGCCGCCGCGCGCTTGGCATGGCGCGAAAGCGCCGTCCGCGAAGCCGTGCCGCGTGGTTCATGTTTCAAGACGTTGGAGACGGCGCGCGAAACGCGCGGACGGTGATGGGGCGTGCGTTTGTGCTGCCCTGCCTCGTAGGCGTATCGGGCGCTCTTGCGGGTGCTCGCCTTTGCCTTTCCCTTTCCTGGCGGCCGAAGTTTGACGCCTGCACGCCTGGCCTTGGAAAGGCCGATGGCAATGGCCTGCTCGGGCGATCGGGCGCCATGCTCGCCGTGACGGATCCTGCGGATCTCCTCATGAACGAACTCGCCGGCCTGGGTCGTGGGCGACTTGCCAGCACGCCTGTCTTCTCGAGCTTTCTCGATCGTTCTTTTCTGCGGCATGTCGTTCTCCTGAAGATTAAGGGGAGCGGTAAGCCTTGGTATGTTGATGAAACCAGGCCTGTTGACCGAGGTTCCCATGACGTGCCTGCTCCTTGCGGGGGCACGCGATCGACCATGTCCTCCGCGAATGGCAGCAGCCTGGTGCGCGGTAGAGCACTGTCGGTTGCTTTGCGCTAGTGTGATGATCAGAAGACAAAGCAACGAATTTGGTCGTCGAACCCCTCATCATCGGGCTGCTCCTGCTGGCCGGCCTGATGCACGCGTCATGGAATGCTCTGCTGAAGTCCGACACGGCGGACCGGCTGACGACCTTCGGCGTGATCATGACCACGGGTACCGTGATGGGCGTGGTCGCGGTGCCGTTCCTGCCGGCGATCGAGCCGGGTGCGTGGAAGTATCTCGCGTCATCGGTCGCGATCCACGTCCTCTATTACGTGTTCCTGCTGAAGGCCTATTCGTACGGCGATCTCAGCCACACCTACCCGATCGCCCGCGGGCTGGGGCCGCTCCTGGTCGCCCTGGTGTCGGGCCGCTTCATCGGCGAGCATCTTCGGTCGCAGGACATCGTCGGCGTCGTGTTGCTGAGCTGCGGCCTGGTCGCGCTCGCCATGCCGCTGAAGTCGGTCGTGCCGCGTCCGGGCGCGCGGCATGGCCTCGCCACGCTGTTCGCGGTCCTGACCGGGATCACGATCGCTGGCTACATCATCGCCGACGGGCTGGGCGTGCGCGCCGCCGGCCCGACCTTCGAGCACCGCCTGTCCTACATCGCCTGGCTCTGCGTCGTCGAAGGGCCGTGGCTGCTGGTGCTGGCAGTGGCGCTCCGGCCGCGCATGGTGTGGGCGCATCTGCGGAAGAACTGGTGGCGCGGTGTGATCGGCGGCCTGATCGCCAATACGGGCTATGGCATTGCGATCTATGCCCTCGTGCTGGGGCCGATGGCGCATGTCGCGGCCCTGCGCGAGACCTCGGTGCTGTTCGGCGCCCTGATGGGCACGCTGCTGCTGGGCGAGCCCTTCGGCGCGCGGCGTGTGGCAGCCGCGGCCGTGATCGTGATAGGCCTGACCCTGATGAACGGGCCGCAGCTCATTTGAGCGGCCTCATTTCCACGTCGAGGCGGGCCAGGCGGTCGAACAACCGATAGCGGCTGTAGATCGGCCACCAGCCGTACAGGAAGATGTCGAGCGGTCCCCACATGGCGACCCAGCCGACGATCAGCAGTCCCTCGGCCACGATGTGCGCGGCGGTTGAGCTGGAGGCGAACAGCATGCTGCGCGCGAACAGGCAGACGGCGAGAAAGGCGATGCCGATCGCCAGCGCCATGCGCCCGCGATGCCAGGTGCTGCGCAGCAACCGCCGCTCGCTGTCGCGCCGCAGCTCGAAGTGATGACGGATCGAAACAGGGACCTGCTCGGCCTCGGGGCGCGCCAATTCCTCGTCGGGCAGCATGACCACCAGGCGAATCGGCCGTTTGCCGGCGTCCTCCGCCGACCCGACGATGTAGTCGTCGACCGCAGCCTCCAGCTCCTTCTCGCGAAACGGTGCGGGGTCGAGCGAATTGTACAGTCGCGGGATGCGATCCAGACGCAACTCTACTGCGACCGCGTCGACCTTGTCGGTACTGGGATTCGCTGCCATGGCTTTGCCTGGATTGTCGGCGACGGGACCAAACGATGTCCACCCGCAACCTCGACAAGATGATGGCGCCACGCTCGGTCGTGGCGATCGGCGCCAGTTCGCGACCTGGCTCGGTCGGCGAAGCCGTGACGCGCAACCTGCTGGCCGGCGGCTTCCAGGGCGACATTCACCTCGTCAACATCAAGGGCGGTGAGATCGCCGGGCGCCCCGTGTTGAAGAGCCTCGCCGAGCTGAAGCAGCCGGCCGACCTCGCCGTCATCATGACTCCGGCAGAGACCGTGCCACGCCTGGTGCTGGAACTGGGCGAGCAGGGCACACGCGTGGCCGTCGTCATCACCGCGGGCCCCGGTGACGCGAATGGAAGTGAGGACAATGCGCGCTGGCGCAAGCGCATCCTGCGTGCCGCACGGCCGTATCTGCTGAGGGTCGTCGGGCCGAACTGCATCGGTTACGCGGTCCCCCGGATCGGCCTCAACGCCAGCTTCGGGCCGGGTCGATTGAAGGGTGGCCGCATCGCCGCCGTGGCGCAATCGGGCGCCGTGCTGGCCGGGCTCGTCGATTGGGGCACCGCACAGAACATCGGCTTCTCGCACCTGATCTCGATGGGCGACATGAGCGACGTCGACTTCGGCGACGTTTTGGACATGTTGGCGCGAGACTACGACACGCGTGCGGTGCTGATGTACGTCGAAGGCATCATCCACGCGCGCAAATTCATGTCGGCCGCGCGCAGTGTCGCCCGTGTGAAGCCGGTGATCGTGCTGAAGGCGGGACGCCACGCTGCAGCCGCCAAGGCCGCCGCTTCGCATACCGGTGCGATGGCGGGTTCGGCCGCGGTCTACGACGCGGCCTTCGCGCGCGCCGGCCTCGTGCGTGTGCATGGGCTGGGTGAGCTGTTCGACGCCGCCGAGACGCTTGGCCACGGCGCCGCGCCGCGCAACGAGCGGCTGGCCATCCTGACCAACGGCGGCGGCACCGGCATCATCGCCACGGACCTCTTGATGGACGAGGGCGGAGAGCTCGCGTCGCTGCAACCGCGCACGCTCGGTGTCCTCGACAAGGCACTGCCGCGTGCCTGGTCGCACGGCAATCCGGTCGACATCGTGGGCGACGCCGATGGCACGCGCTATGTGGCCGCGCTCGACGCCCTGGCCGACGATCGCGGTGTCGGCGCGGTGCTGGCGATGAACGTGCCGACCGCGCTGACCTCGCCGGTCGACGCAGCACGTGCCGTGGCGGGGGCGGCGGGCGCCAAGGTGGTGCCGGTGATCGGCTGCTGGATCGGCGGGCCGGAGGCGCAGGCCGGCCGCAACGTGCTGCACGAGGCCGGCATCCCGGCCTACGACACACCGCTGCGCGCCGTGCGCGGCTTCATGCACATCGTGCAATACCGCCGCGGCCAGCGCGCGTTGCAGCGCACGCCGCCCTCGGTGCCGCAGACGCGCTCCGACACTGCGCTCGTGCGGGCGATCGTCGCGGGCGCACTCAAGCAGCGCCGCAGCATCCTGACCGAGCCCGAGTCGAAGCGCGTGCTGGCGGCCTACGGCATTCCCGTGGTGCCGACCGAGGTCGTGCTGGACGCCGCCGAGGCCGCGGCCGCCGCGTTGCGCATCGGCTTCCCCGTGGCGGTGAAAATCCTGTCACGCGACATCACGCACAAGAGCGATATCGGCGGCGTGGCGCTCGATCTCGCGTCCGAGCAGGCGGTACTCGACGCGGTGCGCGACATGACCGGCAAGGCGCTGGTGCTGGCGAACGGGGCCAGGATCGACGGTTTCGTCGTGCAGCCCATGATCAAGCGGCCGCACGCCATTGAGCTGATCGTGGGGGCGGCGGAAGATCCGGTGTTCGGGCCAATCCTGATGGTGGGCCATGGCGGCGTCGCGGCCGAGGTGGTCGACGATCGCGCGCTGGCGCTGCCGCCGCTCGATCCGGTGCTGGCGGAGGATGCCCTGAGCCGCACCCGCGTCGACCGCCTGCTGCGCGGCTACCGCGACCGGGCGCCCGCCAATCGCGGCGCCGTCTGCGACGTCATGATCCGCCTGTCCGAACTGATCGCCGACGTCGACGTGATCGCCGAGCTCGACATCAATCCGCTGCTGGCGGACGAGGCGGGCGTGATCGCGCTCGATGCGCGCATCGTCGTGCGTGCGCCGGCAGCGCAGGAGCGGGCGGCGCGCTTCGCCATAAAGCCCTATCCCGTCGAGCTCGAGACCGAGACCGTGGACCGTGACGGCAAGACGCTGTCCATCCGCCCGATCCGGCCCGACGACGAACCGCTGCTCCTCGCTTTCTCGCGCCGGCTGACTCCGGAGGACGTGCGCATGCGCTTCTTCGGGCCGATCCGCGAGCTCAGCCATGAGATGGCGGCTCGGCTCACCCAGATCGACTACGACCGCGAAATGGCCTTCCTGTTGCTCGACGGCAAGGAGCTTTTGGGGGTAGGGCGGCTCGCCGCCGATCCAGGCTTCGAGCAAGCGGAGTTCGCGCTGACCGTGGCCTCCGACAGGCAGGGCCACGGCTATGGCACGCTGCTGCTGAACCATGTGCTGCACTACGCCAAGGCGCGCGGCATCCAGCGCGTGATCGGCCACGTGCTGCGCGAGAACCACAAGATGCTCGAGCTCACCAAGCGCCTGGGCTTCAAGCGCGAGAGCGGGCGCTCCGGCGAGCCCGACATCCGCGTCGTGAAGGCCACGGCGTCATTGTAACGAATGTTTTGTCCGCGGCTCTGAACTGAGGCAAAATAACGGCGACAGGCCAAGGCTTTAGAACTGACTGTTCAGATGGCGTCTAGGAAGAACAGAAGCAGGAAGGCGAACAGAAAGAGTCCGCAATTGCCGCCCGGCCTCGGCGAACGCCTCCGGCAGCGATTCGAAGGGCTGTTTGCCTGGCTCCATGCCCGCCGATGGGTCGGCGTCGTGGCCGGTGCGCTGCTGCTGTTCGGCGCCAGCCTAGTCGGCGGCTACTGGCTGGCCGAGCGCCTCGGGGCCGGCGACGGCGACCGCCTGGCGCGCGACACACTGGAGGACATGAAGCGCGGATCGGCGACCGCACCGGGCTCCGGGCCGAAATATGCGCGCATTGAAGACCTGCCCGACCTGCCGAAGTACACCGAGGTCGAGCCGGGTCAGGCGCGGCCGACGCTGGAGGAGAAACCGCGCCCCAAGGTGCAGCTTGCCGCCGCGACATCGACTGCCGAGACATGGCGCCGGAACGCCGTGCCGTTCCGCGATCTCAACAGCAAGCCGCTGGTTGCCATCGTGATCGACGATGTCGGCCTGGACCGCCCGCGCTCGAAGCGAGCCTGGGAGTTGCCGGGGCCGCTCACCTTGTCGTTCCTGCCCTATGCCAAGGACCTGCGCGAGCAGGCGAGGGCGGCGCGAGGGAAGGGGCATGAGCTGATGCTGCACCTGCCGATGGAGCCCAACGGCCGCAACGATCCCGGGCCCAACGCGCTCCTGGTCTCGTTGAGCGACGCCGAGCTGCGCCAGCGCACGAACACCGCCCTCGACAGCTTCGAGGGCTTCGCCGGTGTGAACAATCACATGGGCAGCCGATTCACCGCCTTCAAACCCGGCATGGAGACCGTGCTGCGCCAGCTCAAGGGGCGCGGATTGATGTTCCTCGATTCGCGCACCAGCGCACAGTCCGTGGGCGACCAGCTCGCCCATGAGATGGGCGTGCCGTCCATCGTGCGGCACGTCTTCCTCGACGACGACGAGTCGCTCGACGCCGTGCGCAAGAAGCTTGCCGAGGCCGAGGCGATCGCGCGCCGCCAAGGCTTCGTCGTGATGATTGGCCATCCCCACGAAGCGACCCTCCAGGCACTCGGCGAATGGTTGCCCGGCGTGCAGGGCAAAGGCCTGGCGCTCGCCCCCGCCACAGCCGTGCTGCGAAAGAGAAACGGCTGGGACTGAGTCGTCTTCTGGACCGCGTATGTGGACGGCCCCGGGCTTGCAAGAGTTTTTGGAAGAGTGACCGTGGCGATGCGGTTCGTATGTCCGGTTTGTTTGCGCGGTCATGCGAGACCGCCCCCCAAGATGGTATCCGCGGCGATGCCGATAGCATCGGCCGCGCTGTCTGATGGAGCCCAAGCGCGGGCTGGATCGTAGCGGTCGCCCGAGGTCATGAGCTTCCAGATGATGCGGGCGGTCTTGTTGGCGAGCGCCACGGCGA
>JAEZHS010000109.1 GCA_023436825.1 Pseudomonadota bacterium
TCGCCGTGGCGCTCGCCAACAAGACCGCCCGCATCATCTGGAAGCTCATGACCTCGGGCGACCGCTACGATCCAGCCCGCGCTTGGGCTCCATCAGACAGCGCGGCCGATGCTATCGGCATCGCCGCCTAACCAGTTCAGCGTGACCTCACGCTGAGGCCGCGGCCTGCTCGAGCAACAATAGATGGCGTGACACAAGGCGTTCAAAGACCCAGGACACTCCGTTGGATCGGCACTTGTTGCCGCTTGCGCGTTCGGAACCAGGGTTGCGGATACCATCTTGGGGGGCGGTCTCGCATGACCGCGCAAACAACCCGGACATACGAACCGCATCGCCACGGTCACTCTTCTAAAAACTCTTGCAAGCCCGGGGCCGTCCACATACGCGGTCCAGAAGACGATGATCTGGAGCACTTCGAAGCTAAGCCAGCTTCCACTGCACCAGGGTGAAGGGCGGCTTGGCGTCGTCGTGCGGCTCGAACACGGCCTGCACGTCGGCGCCGATCCGTACTTCCTGCTTGGGATCGCCCAAAAGGTTGCCCAGCATGCGGGCGTTGCCGGCGTCGGGCAGCTCGACCAGCACGACGATGTAGGGGCCGTGCTCCTTCAGCGCCGGATGGACCGGATGCCACGGCCGCTCCCAGCTGTAGATGCGGCCCTTGCCCGACACCTTGTGCCAGTCGAGGTCGAACGACAGGCACTTGTGGCAGATCCACTCCGGCCCCCACTGGAACGTGCCGCACTTCTTGCAACGCTGGACGAGAAGCTCGCCGCGCCGCGTGGCGTCCCAGTAGGGTTTGTCGAGCCCGTCATTCTCCGGCACGGGACTCGGCAGGCCGCCAGGAAGGTAGCTAGTCTGGTAGCTGCTCACAGCGTGGCCTCCGTGCCAAAGATCATGCTGGAGACCGGCGTCACCATGGGGCCGGAGATCACCATCGAGACGTCGACCTTGGGCACCTGCGCCGTCGATGCGCCGCGGATCTGGCGCACCGCCTCGATCTGCAGCTCCAGGCCGTGCATGTAGCATTCGGCGAGATTGCCGCCCGAGGTGTTGAGCGGCAGCTTGCCGCTGGGCGCCATCAGGTTCTCAGGCCGCAGGAAATCGTTCGCCTCCTCGGCGGTGAAGAAGCCGTGCTCGACCAGGCTCATCAGGACGCCGCCGGTGAAGTTCTCGTAGCTCTGCACCACGTCGACGTCCTTCGGCTTCACCTCGGCCATGTCGTAGAGCTGCGGCGCCACGGTGGTGAAGCTCGACGTGGCGTAGAGCGGCGCGTTGTGGCCGCGCGCCCCGTTGCGATACTCCGAGCCCTGCGCCGAGCCCAGCAGGTAGGCGGGCTTGTGCTTGAAGTCGCGCGCCTCTTCGGCCGGCACGACGATCAGCGCGGCGGCGCCGTCATTCTCCTGGCAGCAGTCGAACAACCGCCAGGGCTCGACGATCCAGCGCGACTGGTCGTAGGCCTCGGCCGTGAGCGGCCGGCCGTGCATCACCGCGCGCGGATTGCTTTGCGCGTGGTGGTAGGAGGCGAGCGCGATGGCGCGCTGCGCCGAGGGCTCGATCTTGTTCTCGTGCAGGAAGCGCATCGCCCGCATGGCGTAGCGCTGCGCCGGCGACATCACGCCGTAGGGCGCGTTGAGGGCGGCCTCGCCCGAGGCGACGCCGCCGGGAGGAGCGGCGCCGAAGCGCTGGAACTGGCCCTGCGCCAGGGCACGGAAGACCACGACGCAGTTGGCCATGCCGCAGGCGACGGCTGCCGCGGCATTGCCCATGGCGGCCGATCCGCCGCCACCGCCGCCGCCCCAGTTCATGTTGGAGAAGCGCAGCGCCGGCAGGCCGAGTGCGGCGGCGAGCCTCGACGGCTCGTTGCGGTCGTTGGAGTAGGAGGCGAAGCCGTCGATGCGGCGTGGGTCGATGCCGGCATCCTCGCAGGCGGCGAGGATCGCCTGCAAGGCGAGCTTGAACTCGGAGACCGGCGCCTTGCCGTGTTTGTAGTAGGGGGTCTCGCCGCCGCCGGCGATCGCCACCTTGCCGCGCAGGGTGCGTTTGCTCACGGAAATCTGTTCCTCAGTGCCGGTAACGCTGCGGCACCTCGATGCCGAGGAAGCGCGCGCAGTTCAGCCCCAGGACGTTGGCGCGCGCCTTGTCGGAGAGCTGGCCCATGGTGCGCTCGATCGCCTCGGCCGAATGCGGCCAGGTGCCTTCGTGGTGGGGATAGTCGTTGGCCCACATGAAGTTGCCGTCGAGCTTGTGGCCCTCGGCGAGATCCAGGCCGGCCTTGTCCTCCTGGAACGAGGAGAAGCCGTGCGCGCGGTAATAGTCGCTGGGCAGGTTCTTGAGCTTGGGCCGCACCCAGAAGTGATGCTTCTTGTAGGCCTCGTCCATGGCGTCGAGCAGCCACGGCACCCAGCCGATGCCGGCCTCGATGGTGGCGAAGCGGATCTTGGGGAAGCGCTCCAGCACGCCCGAGGCGCAGAGATTGGCCACCGGCTCGATGGTGGGCGACAGTGAGTGCGACACGTAGTTCACCACCGCGCCGCCGT
>JAEZHS010000128.1 GCA_023436825.1 Pseudomonadota bacterium
GCCGCTCGATGAACACCATCGGATCGCCACGCGACAGCAGCATGGCGCGCCGGAAGTACTCCTCCATCTGCGGGCCCAGCACCAGGCCCAGCAGGAACGGCGCGCCCTCGCAGCCCAGCCGCACGAAGATGTAGCCCAGCACGCCGAACATGGCGACCTGCTCAACATGGAAAGTGCTGTTCTGCAGGCTGTAGGCGCCGATGCAGCAGAACAGCAGGATCGCCGGGGCGAGGAAGCGGTAGGGCACGGTGAGCAGCTTCACCCACATGCCGATCATCGGCAGGTTGATGACGACCAGCATCAGGTTGCCGATCCACATCGAGACGATCATGCCCCAGAAGAGGTCCGGCTTCTTGGTCATGACCTCAGGCCCGGGCTGGATGCCCTGGATGATCATGGCGCCGACCATCAAGGCCATCACAGCGTTGGACGGGATGCCGAGCGTGAGCATCGGAATGAACGACGTCTGCGCCGCGGCGTTGTTCGCGGCCTCGGGGGCGGCGACGCCTTCGACGGCACCCTTGCCGAAGCGTTCCGGCGTCTTGGAGATCTTCTTCTCCAGCGTATAGGAGGAGAAGGCGCCGAGAGTCGGGCCGCCGCCCGGCAGCACGCCCAGCATCGAGCCCAGAGTCGTGCCGCGCACCACGGCCGGCCAGGCGCGCCGGATTTCCTCGCGCGTCGGCCACAGCGAGCCGACCTTGATGGCGCCGCCGCGCGTCAGGTGTCGTTCGAGGTTGACCACGATCTCGGCGATGCCGAACAGGCCCATGGCGATGGGCGCGAAGTCGATGCCGTCCGACAGTTCGGGGATGTCGAAGGTGAAGCGCTGGGCGCCGGTGTTGACGTCGGTCCCGACCAGGCCGAACAGCAGGCCGAGGAACACCATGGCGATCGCCTTGATGACCGAGCCGCTCGCCAGCACGACGGCGGCGACGAGGCCGAGCGCCATCAGCGAGCAGTAGTCGGCCGGCCCGAATTTCTGCGCCATGCGCGTCAACGGTTCGGCGAAGATCACGATGATGATGGTGCCGACGGTGCCGGCGAAGAACGAACCGAGCGCGGAGATCGACAGCGCCGCACCGGCGCGCCCATTGCGCGCCATCTGGTAGCCGTCGAGACAGGTCACGACCGATGAGGCTTCACCCGGCAGGTTGACCAGGATCGAGGTCGTCGAACCGCCGTATTGCGCGCCGTAGTAGATGCCGGCCAGCATGATCAGCGAGGCGGTCGGCGGCAGGTGGAAGGTGATCGGCAGCAGCATGGCGATGGTCGCCACCGGACCGATGCCGGGCAGAACGCCGATCAGCGTCCCGACCATGCAGCCCAACAGGGCATAGAGCAGATTTTGAAGAGTGACCGCGACGCTCAGACCGAGCATCAGATTGTGCAGCAGGTCCATGAATCTTCCACCGTGCGCGACAACGGTCCCTCACACCAAGTGAAGTGACAACGTCGACGGCCTCCCTGATGAGTGACCCTAGTCCGCGCGCCTTACGGCAGCCTGACGCCGGCCATCGCGAACCCTCGCCAAGCGGCTTCGGCCGGTATTTTGAGGTGACCCGCAGATCGGGCTAGAACGTGATGGCCGGAAAAATGCACACGAGATGAAGATGAACGACGTTATCGAGGTCCGTGATCCGAGGTTCGAAACGGTTGTCGGCAAGTCCGTCGCAGCAGAAACGCTGGCCGGAGGTTTTCTGTTCACCGAAGGTCCGCTATGGCATGGCCGCGACCGCTATCTGCTGTTCAGCGACATGCCGGGCGACCACATGCGCAAATGGACGGCAGCCGACGGTATCGCCACCTTCCGCAAGCCCTGCGCCCAGTCGAACGGGCTCAGCTGGGATCGCCAGGGCCGGCTGGTCGTCTGCCAGCATGCCACCAGCACGCTGACCCGCACCGAATCCGACGGCACGAGCACGGTTCTCGCCAGCCACCACCAGGGCAAGGAGCTGAACAGCCCGAACGATGTCGTCGTGAGGTCGGACGGCGCCATCTACTTCACCGACCCGACCTACGGCCGGCTGGAATACTACGGCAACCCACGACCGCTGCAGCTCGACTTCCGCGGCGTCTGGCGGGTCGGCGCCGATGCGCGAACGCCGGTGCTGCTGGCCGACGATTTCGGCCAGCCCAACGGGCTGTGCTTCTCACTCGACGAGCGGCATCTGTTCGTCAACGACACCGAGCGCAAGCACATCCGCCGCTTCGAGGTCACGGCCGACGGTGGGCTCGCCAACGGCCGCGTCTGGGCGGAGACCACGGGCCCGGGGAGGGGCGCACCCGACGGTATGAAGGTCGACAGCGCAGGCAACGTCTATTGCTGCGGCCCCGGCGGCATCCATGTCTTCGCCGCGGATGCCGCCTGCCTCGGCGTCATCCGGCTGCCCGAGGGGGTCGCGAATTTCTGCTTCGGCGACGACGACCTCCGCAGCCTCTACGTGACGGCATCGACGTCGCTTTATCGCGTCCGTGTCGCCACGCCCGGCACGGCGCAATGGCAGTGCTGACACTTGTCGGTCCCTATGGTCATCTGAGTTCCAGCCGGCGTGAAATGCCGATCGCATGAAGGAACGCCTCGTCGTGACTCACGACGAGCAGCGCACCGTCGTAAGCCCGCAATCCGCCCTCGACCGCCGCGATCGATTCGAGGTCGAGATTGTTGGTCGGCTCGTCGAGGATCAACAGTGCGGGCGGCCTGACCCCGAGCACGCATGCCAGTCCCGCGCGCAGCAATTGCCCGCCGCTCAGGCTGGATACGAGCTGAAGGGCGGCGTCGGCACGGAACATGAAGCGGGCGAGACTCGCCCGGCAGGCATTCTCGTCGGCCGCGGGATTGAGACGACGAAAGTTGTCGCGGATCGAGGCCTGCGGATCGAGCAGGCTCACCTGCTGGTCGAGCACCGCGTGCTCGACGGCGAGCCGCACCGTTCCCGCCCACGGCGCGAGCCTGCCCGTGATCAGCGCCAGCAACGTCGTCTTGCCCGAGCCGTTCGGCCCGGTGACGGCAAGGCGTTCCGGTCCGGTGACGGCAAGGCTGAGATCGCGGATCACCGGCCGGTTCGATGCGTATCCGGCGCTGACCCGGTCCAGCTGCACGATCGTTTTGCCGGCCGGCAGGCCGGTCGACGGCAGCACCACCGACAAAGGCTGCAGGATCTCCACGCGCCGACGGGCGGAGGCGAGGTCATCCGCTGCTTCGATGCGCTGCCGTTCGCCGAGGCGCGCCTCGCCGCCGCCGCTGTTCTCGCTGCGGTTCCTGAGCGTGTTGAGCTGGATGCGCGGGATATCGCCCTTACGGCGTTTGGCCTGCCCCGCACGGTCCCGGCGCGTCTTGCGTTCGGCCCGCTCCTGGGCGCGCTCGGCGACCTCGGCCAGGCGCTTCTCGGCATCGGCCAGGTCGTGCCGCGCCGCCGCCAGCTCGAGCGCCTTGCGTTCGCAATAGTGGCTGAAGTTGCCGCCGTAGCGCGTGGCGCCGAGGCCAGTGAGCTCGACGATCGCGTCCACGGTCTCGAGCAGTGCGCGGTCGTGGCTGACGACGATCGCGCCGCCGCGCCAGGACGCCAGAAGATCGATGACGGCGCGGCGGCCCTCGCTGTCGAGATTGTTGGTGGGCTCGTCGAGCAGGATGAAGTCGGGCTCCTTGAAGACGAGCGCCGCCAAGGCCATCCGCGTGCGCTGTCCGCCCGACAGTGTGGCAAGCCGCGTCCCGGGCCCGGCATCCAGTCCAAGCCGTCCGAGGGCTGCGGCCATGCGCTGTTCGAGCGTCCAGTCGGCGTGGGCAAGGTCTTCGGCATCGGCGTCGCCGCTTTCGGCGCGGCGCAGCATCTCGAGGGCCGCGGTCGCGCCGAACAGATCGGCGACCGTTTCGCCTGGATCGGTTTGCACGGCCTGGCGCAGCACGCCGAGCGTGCCGGCCATGGCAAGGGTGCCCGCATTGGGCAGCAGCTCGCCCGCGATGAGCTTGAGCAGCGTGCTCTTGCCCACGCCGTTGCGTCCGACGAGGCCGGTGCGCTCGCCGCCGAAGCTCAGATCGAGATTGGAAAGGACAGGCCGGCCGTCAGGCGTCGACCAGCCGAGACGAGAGACAGTGATTGAAGCAGGCATGAAGACGGATTTCCCCGAGAGCAAGGTGTTGGTTTGCTGTCGGACGGAAATCCATCGCTGCGCATCCTGTTGAATTCGATGAGGCCGCGAACGTAGGCTCGGCACTGCCGATATTCAAGGCAAGGAAAGGGAGAAAATGCCGATGGCTCAGCCCCTGCGCCTGGGTGTCGCCTACGATTTCCGCAATCCGCCGGAGTCGGGCCTGAGCCACGCGGCGCTCTATGCCGCCATCATGGATCAGGTGGCGTGGCTCGACGGGCTCGGGCTCGACCTCGTCTGGTTCACCGAGCATCACTTCGTCGACGACGGCTATCTGCCGTCGTGGATTCCCGTCGCCGCGGCGATGGCTGCCCGCACCAGGCGCGTGCGCTTCTCCTGCGACGTCTGCCTCTTGCCGTTCAACCATCCGCTGCGACTGGCCGAAGATCTCGCGGTGCTCGACAACATCAGCGGCGGCCGCGTGGAGATCGGCGCGGGCATGGGTTACGCGCCACATGAGTTCAGGGGCTTCGGCCTGCCGGTGTCGCGCCGCGTATCGCTGACCGACGAGGGCCTCGACGTGCTGAAGCTCGCCTTCACCGGCGAGACGTTCAGCTATGCCGGCAAGCGCTACGACTTCTCGGACGTCAAGATCACGCCGGGCTATGTGCAGTCCGGCGGGCCGCCGCTCTGGGTCGCGGCAATGTCGGAGGCGGGCGCGCTGCGCGCCGCGCGGATCGGCGCCAACTTGTTGCCGCAGGGACCGCGCCGGCAGTCGCTCGATCCTTGGGCAGCGAAGCTCGCGGCCGCAGGGCGCGCGCCCGCCAGCCCGCGCATA
>JAEZHS010000149.1 GCA_023436825.1 Pseudomonadota bacterium
CTCTACTTCTTCGCCAGAAAAACAGCTGTTTGTTCGCGTGCGTGCCGAGCGTTCCTTTTCAGGGAGGCTATTGCCATGCAAATCAACAAACTGTCGCGTCGCGGAGTCGTGGCCGGAGGCGTTTGCGTCGGGCTTGTGAGTGGGCCATTCGTGCGTAGCGCCAATGCAGCCGGGACCATCACCATCGGCCTGTGGGACCATTGGGTCCCCGGCGCCAACGATGTCCAGTCGGCGATCATCAAGGAGTGGGCGGACAAGGAGAAGGTCGAGGTCAAGGTCGACTACATCACCAGCCAGGGCAACAAGTTGCTGCTGACGCTGCAGGCCGAGGCGCAGGCGCACTCGGGCCACGACATCATGGAGTTCACCAACTGGGAATCGGCGCAGATGAACGCCGCGCTCGAGCCGGTCGACGATGTGGTCAAGCGCGTCGTCGCCACCAACGGGCCGATCGATCCCGCCGTGGAGTATCTCGGCAAGTTCGAAGGCCACTGGCTCGGCGTGCCGATGACGCGCGGCACGCTGCTGCTCGGCTGCTGCACGCGTTTCGACATGATGAAGCAGTATGCCGGCGTCGACGTGCAGGAGCTCTATCCCGCGGGCAAGCCGGCGAACGACGCGAGCTGGACGTGGGATGCCTTCCTGGCCGCGGCGGAGAAGTGCCAGAAGGCGGGCTATGGCTTCGGCCTGCCGCTCGGCTCGACCACCGACACCAATCAGTGGGTCGGCGCGCTGTTCCTGGCCTACGGCGCGGAGCTGATGGACGCCAAGGGCAACGTCAACGTGAAGTCCGACAAGGTCAAGCAGGTGCTGGAGTACGGCAAGCGGCTCGTGGCCTTCTGTCCGGGTGATGCGACGGCGTGGGACGACGCCTCGAACAACAAGTGGCTGATCTCGGGCAAGGGCGCGTTGATCTTCAATCCACCCAGCGCCTGGGCCGTCGCCAAGCGCGATGCGCCACAGGTCGCCGAGAAATGCTGGACGCACGGCTTCCCCAAGGGGCCGGCCGGTCGCTACAACCCGATCCTGCCGCGCTTCTACGGCACCTGGAAGTCGTCCAAGAACAAGCCGGCGGCCAAGAGCCTGCTCGAGTTCCTGACGCTGAGGCAAAACGCGGAGAAGCAGGTCGCGGCGAGCCAGGGCTACGACATCCCGCCATACCCGAAGTTCAACGACTTCAAGACCTGGGACGAGGAGGGTCCGCCCAAGGGCTCGATCTCGCACTATCCGATCCGCGGCGGCGACCAGAAGGCGGGCGTCGTCTGCTCGCCGGCGCCGCCGCTGATCGCGGCGCAGATCTGGGCACAGTCGATCCAGGCCCAGATGCTGGTGCGCTACGCCAAGGGCGAGGCGATGGAAAAGACCGTCGACTGGGCGGCGCGGGAGCTCGAAGGTTTCAAGCGGACCTGACCGGTGTCGGTCCCAGATTTGCCACGGGCCCGGCGGTTTGCTTGGCCGGGCCCGGAGGCTAGCGTTCGCCCATGAAGCGAAGCATCCTCCTCACCTTGGTGCTGGCCGGCTGTTCAGGCAGCGGGCTCAGCACGTCGAGCGGCCCCAACGGCGAAACCATCGTCGGCAACCAGGTGTCGGTGCAGGTCACCGGCGCAGCCAACCCCAACTCGGCCTTCACGCTGGCCCAGAGGTACTGCAGCAAGAACGACCGGCTTGCCCGCGCTGTCGGCCAATCGGGCACCACCGCCTCGTTCGATTGCGTGAAGGCCTCATAGGCAATCACGCCGCCTTCGCCGTCTCGGCGCGATACCAGTCGAGGATCTCCGCACCCGTCCACAGGACGACGCCGACGTGCGCCAGGATGTGGTCGTAGAGCATCTCCAGGTATTTTATGCGGTGCGGCACGCCCGTGAGGTAGGGGTGGATCGAGATCGCCATGATCCGCGGCGCCGTCTTGCCTTCCTGCCAGAGTCGGTCGAACTGGTCGCGGCCGCGGCGCAGGATCTCGTCCGACGGCTGCTGCTGGACGGCGCTGATGACGACGTCGTTGACCTCGACCGTGTAGGGCACCGAGACCATGCTGCCGGCACGCGTCTTGAGCGCCATGGGCTGCTCGTCCATCACCCAGTCGGCGACGTACTCGATGCCGGCTTCGGCCAGCAGGTCGAGCGTCTCGTCGGTCTCGGTCAAACCGGGACTCTCCCAGCCGCGCGGCGGCTTGCCGGTGAAGGCCTCGATGGCGGCGATGGTGTCGCGGATCGCCGTCCACTGGTCTTCGACCCGGTGCATGGGGCGCTGCACGAAGCCGTGGCCCATGAACTCCCAACCCGCCTCGTGCGCCGCCTGGCAGGCTTCGCGGTATAGCTCGCAGGCGGTGCCGTTGACGGCGAACGTCGCCTTGAGCCCGCGCGCGCCCAGGACCTCTAGGAAGCGCCAGAAGCCCACGCGCATGCCGTACTCGTGCCACGCCCAGTTGGGTACGTCGGGCAGCAGGGGATTGCCCATCGGCGGCGGCAGGACGGTGCGCGGCATGGCCCCCAACGGGCTCCAGTTCTCGACATTGACGATGGTCCACACCGCGACGCGGGCATCGTTGGGTAGCCTGAGCCGAGGCCGCTTGCGGATCGGCAGATAGGGCGCGCGGCTGCGCAGGCTGTGACCCGGCTCTTGCGTCATCGAGACCTCCGACAGAACTGGCTGGGCACCGTATAGTGTGCGCATGTCGGAAGCGAGTTCGAGAGTAGTCATCGTTGGCGGCGGAGCCATGGGTTCGTCGCTCGCCTACCACCTGAAGAGCGATCCCAATTTCACCGGCGACGTCGTCGTGGTCGAGCGCGACTCGACCTACGCCCGTGCCTCGTCGGCCCTGTCGGCCAGCTCGATCCGCCAGCAGTTCTCCACGCCGCTCAACATCCATCTGTCGCGCTACGGCATCGGCTTCCTGCGCCAGGCGTCCAAGCTTCTGGACGTCGATCTCGGGCTGAAGGAGCCGGGCTATCTCTTCCTGGCAAGCGAGACGGGCGAGGCGGTGCTGCGGGCCAATCATGCCGTCCAGAAAGCCGAGGGCTGCGCGGTCGAGCTGCTCGATCCGGTGGCCTTGCGCGGCCGCTTTCCCTGGATATCGGAGGAGGGCGTCCGGCTCGCGTCCCATGGCGTCGCCAACGAAGGCTGGTTCGACGGCCCGGCGCTGATACAGGCCTTCCGCCGCAAGGCGCGCGAGCTCGGCGCCAAGTACGTCGCCGACGAGGTCGTGAAGCTGGCGCCCAACGCCGTCACCTTGCGCTCGGGCGGCACGCTCGAGGCCGGGACGGTCGTGCTGGCTGCCGGCCCCTGGTCGGGCGAGGTCGCCGCCACCGCCGGCATCGCGGTCCCGGTCGAGCCGCGCCGGCGCTCGGTGTTCGTGTTCGATGTCCGCGAGCCGCCGGGTCTCACGCCGCTCACCATCGATCCCTCGGGCACCTGGTTCCGCCCGGAGGGCCGCTTCTACATCGGCGGCACGACTCCGGCCGACGGCAACGACCCGCCGACCGCGCCGCTCGAAGTGCAGCACCAGGAGTGGGACGACATGGTGTGGCCGGTGCTGGCCAACCGCGTGCCGGCCTTCGAGGCGGCCAAGGTCGTGAATTGCTGGGCGGGCTATTACGAGTACAACACCTTCGACCAGAACGGCATCGTCGGCCGCCATCCCGCGATCGAGAGCCTGATCTTCGCCACCGGCTTCTCGGGCCACGGCATCCAGCAATCGCCGGCCGTCGGCCGCGCCGTTGCCGAGCTGATCGTGCATGGCAGCTATCGCACGCTCGATCTTTCGCCGTTCGGTTATGAGCGGATATCCGCAGGCCGCCCTATCCGGGAGCTGAACGTGGTGTGATACTCTCTGCCGACAGAGTGGAGAGTGCCGTGCCCGATACAGCCTTGGTCAATTCAGACCTGCAGTCCGCGCTCGACGAGGCGCGCCAGGCCTATGCCGCCCGCAATCCCAAGAGCTTCGCTCGCCACCAGGAATCCTGTGAGGCCATGCCCGGCGGCAACACCCGCACCACGCTGCACAATTCGCCGTTCCCGCTCACCGTGGTGCGCGGCGAAGGCTGCCGGCTGTGGGACGCCGACGGCCACGAATACATCGACGTCCTGGGCGAATACACCGCCGGCATCTACGGCCACTCCCACCCGGTGATCCGCGCCGCCATCGACCGCGCGCTGAATCACGGCTGGAACTACGGCGGCCGCAACGCCAACGAGGCGAAGCTCGCCAAGCTGGTGGCCGACCGCATGCCCTCGATCGACCTGGTGCGCTTCACCAACTCGGGCACCGAGGGCAACGTCATGGCGCTGGCGGGCGCGCGCGTCTACGCCCAGCGCATGGGCCGTATCGCCGCCACCAAGGTCATGGTGTTCCACGGCGGCTATCATGGCGGCGTGCTCTACTTCGTGAGCGGCGGCAGCCCGGTCAACATGCCCTACGAGTACATCGTGGCGCCCTACAACGACATCGACGGCACGCGGGCATTGTTCTCCAAGCATGGCGGCGAGATCTTCGCTGTGCTGCTCGAGCCCATGCAGGGCAGCCACGGCTGCCTGCCGGGCGACCTCGACTTCCTCAGGATGGTGCGCGAGGAGACCAGGTCGCACGGCATCACCATGATCTTCGACGAGGTCATGACCTCGCGCCTGGCGCCGGGCGGCCTGCAGGAGAAGACTGGCGTCATCCCCGACATGACGACGCTCGGCAAGTACATCGGAGGCGGCATGTCGTTCGGCGCCTTCGGCGGCCGGCGCGACATCATGGAGCTGTTCGATCCGACCAAGCCCGACCACCTGCCGCACGCCGGCACCTTCAACAACAACGCGCTCACCATGGCGGCGGGCGCGGCGGGCTACGGCGAGGTCTACACGCCAGCCGCCGCCAAGGAGCTGAACGATCGCGGCGAGAAGATCCGGCAACGGCTGAACGCCATCTGCCAGCGCGAGAAGGTGGCCTTCCAGTTCTCCGGCATCGGCTCGATGATGACGGCGCACGCCACGGCGCGGCCCATCAGGACCGCAGCCGACATCGCCTCGGGCAGCCAGGACGCCAAGGAGCTGTTCTTCTTCGACATGATGGCGGCCGGCATTTGGATCGCCCGCCGCGGCTTCGCGGCGCTGAACATCATGATCGGCGACGCCGAAGGTGACCGATTCGTGGCGGCGGTCGAGGAGTTCGTGACCGCGAGAAAGGCTCTTTTGCAGGCGAAATAAGTGCCTATATGGCGGGCGTGAGGGCTCCCGTCGTCTCGACCGGAGCCGAGCGCGGCGAGGCGGCGCGGAGAGGCCTCGGCTGCGGCAGACAATATCCCTCGACTTCGCTTCGCTCCGCTCGGGATGACGAAAAGAAATGAACGACGCTTCGCACCCCTCCAAGCCCACCTTTCCGCAGCCGGTCTCCGGCACGGTGGTGCCGCGCTTCGGCGACGTCGCCACCTTCATGCGCCTGCCGCTGTTCCGCGATCCCGCCGAGGTCGAGATCGGCATGGTCGGCGTGCCCTGGGACGGCGGCACGACCAACCGTCCGGGCGCCCGCCACGGCCCGCGCCAGATGCGCGACCTCTCGACCATGATGCGCCGCGTGCATCACGTCACCGGCGTGGCGCCTTACGAATTGGCCAAATGCGGCGACCTCGGCGACGCGCCGGTCAATCCGGCGAGCGTCGACGATTCGCTGGAGCGCATCGAGGCGTTCTACGCCAAGCTGCACTCGGCCGGCGCCGTACCGCTGTCGGCCGGAGGCGACCACCTGATCACGCTGCCCATCATGCGCGGCATCCGTAAGAACCTGCCGCCGCTCGGCATGGTCCATTTCGACGCCCATAGCGACACCTGGGACACCTATTTCGGCGGCTACAAGTACACCCACGGCACGCCGTTCCGCCGCGCCGTCGAGGAGGACCTGCTCGATCCCAAGCGCGTGGTCCAGATCGGCATCCGCGGCTCGCTCTACAAGCGCGACGACAACATGTGGGCGGTCGAGCAGGGCATGCGGGTGATCACCATCGAGGAGTATTTCGACCTCGGGGTGGACAAGGTGATCGCCGAGGCCCGCCGAGTCGTCGGCGACGGCCCGACCTACGTCAGCGTCGCCGTCGACGGCCGCGATCCGGCCTATGCGCCGGGCACCGGCCCGCCGGAGATCGGCGGCTACACGCCGCACGAGGCGCAGCGCATGCTGCGCGGCCTGCGCGGGCTCGACCTGGTCGGCGGCGACGTCGTCGAGGTCTCGCCGCCCTTCGACATGAGCGGCAACACCGCGCTCGTGGGCGTCACCATGATGTGGGAGATCCTCTGCCTGCTGTCGGAGGCAGTGGCCCGGCGCAAAGGGCGGCTATAGTTCGCTCCGCCGACAGTTACAAACCGCGTACAATCACCCATCGTCCTAGTGCGCTATAGTCGTCGGTAGTGCCGACATAGCAGCGCGTACGATGTCCCTTATGCCAAATGGGAGGACAGGACGATGGCTGACATCAAGCACGATCAAGCCGCCACAGTCACGCGCAGAACCGCGATCCAGGCCGGCGCCGGCGTCTTGCTGGCAGCAGGCGTGCCCTTGTTCTGGCCGGGCGAGGCCCGCGCCGACAAGGCCAAGGTCGACGCCGTCCTGAACGGCGCGGTCACTGCCGGCAATGTCCCCGGAGTCGTGGCGCTGGCCGCCGACGACAAGGGCGTGCTCTACGAAGGCGCCTTCGGCAAGCGCAACCTCCAGACCGGTACCGCGATGACGCCGGACACCATGTTCTGGATCGCCTCGATGACCAAGGCGGTCACGTCGGTCGCCGCCATGCAGATGGTCGAGCAGGGCAAGCTCAGCCTCGACAAGCCGATCAGCGACGTCGTGCTGGAGCTCAGCGCCGCGCAGGTGCTGGAGGGCTTCGACGCCGATGGCAAGCCCAAGCTCCGGCCGCCCAAGCGGCCGATCACGCTGCGGCACCTCCTGACTCACACGGCCGGCTTCAGCTACGACCTGTGGAACAAGGACATCGAGCGCTACATGAAGGTCGCCAACGTCCCTGGCATCGGCACCTGCAAGCTCGAGGCGCTGAAGGTGCCGATGATTGCCGACCCCGGCGAGAAGTGGGAGTACGGCATCAACATCGACTGGGCCGGCAAGGCGGTCGAGCGCGTGAGCGGCATGTCGCTCGACGGCTACATGCGCGAGCGCATCTTCACGCCGCTCGGCATGAAGGACACCGGCTTCATCCTGCGGCCCGACCAGCAGGCGCGGCTGGCGACCGTCCATTCGCGCGGCGCCGACGACAAGTTCACGCCGATCGAGTTCGGCATGCCGCAGGCGCCCGAGTTCTTCATGGGCGGCGGCGGCCTCTATTCGACCGGCCGTGACTACCTGACGTTCCTGCGCGCCCTGCTGGGCAACGGCAAGCTCGGCACGGTGCAGATCCTCAAGCCCGAGACGGTCGCCCTGATGAACAAGAACAGCGTGGGCGACCTCAACGTCACCCTGCTCAAGACGGCCCAGCCCGACCTCACCAACGACGCCGAGTTCTTCCCCGGCATACCCAAGAAGTGGGGCCTGGCCTATATGATCAACACCCTGGACGTGCCCGGTCGGCGCAGCGCCGGCAGCCTGGCGTGGGCGGGGCTGGCCAACACCTACTTCTGGCTCGACCCGAAGAGGAGGATGACCGGCGTGATCATGACCCAGGTCCTGCCGTTCGCCGACGCCAAGACGCTGCAGCTGCTCGCCGACTTCGAGACCGCGGTCTACCAGAACGGCAGGGTATAGCGGTTCTCTCGTCGGCCCGACCGGAGCGCCCCTCGACTTCGCTCGGGATAAACTACGCGCGGAGTGGAGG
>JAEZHS010000151.1 GCA_023436825.1 Pseudomonadota bacterium
GTGCCACGCCGAGTCGCGGCGCCGCGACGGCCGCCAGGGCCTTGCGCATCTCGACCGCGGCGTCTCGGCAGGCATTGCCGACGCAGAACGCGGTGCGGCTACCTTGTGCACCATAGTCGAAAGGCGAGGCGCCAGTGTCGCCGCCGATGACCGTGACACGTTCGGCCTCGACGCCGAGGCCGTCAGCCAGGACCTGCGCCGCGCCGGTCAGCGCGCCCGTGCCGATCTCGACGGCGCCGCTGTTCATCAGGACGTGACCGTCGCGATACAGCGTGACGTCGACCTCGGAGGTCATGCCCGTCGTCATCCACCAGCCGCAGGCAATGCCCTTGCCGCGGCCGTTCGCCGGCTTGCGGTCGTTCCAGCCGATGGCGTCGGCGGCGCGGCGCAGGCATTCCTCGAGGCCGACGGCCGCCAGGGTGGCCCCCGACGGACCCTTGTCGCCGTCATGGAAGATGTTGCGCAGGCGAAGTTCCAGGGGATCGATGCCGAGCGAATCGGCGATGATGTCCATCTGCGACTCGGAAGCGAAGTTACCGATCGGGCCCGACGGCGCCCGGAACGCGCCCGTGTTCATGTTGTTGGTGTAGACGGAGACGCCTTCCAGCAGCACGTTCGGTATGTTGTAGGGCCCGTGCAGCGTGTTGGTGCAGCTGGACGCCGTCTGCGGTCCCGAGCCCGAGAAGGCGCCGGTATCGAGGAGGATGCGGCCCTGCTTGGCGAGGATAAGGCCGTCGCGGTCGACGCCGACCTTGATGTCGACGATGGCCGGCTGACGCGGCAGCGCCGAGGTCAGCTCCTCCTCGACCGTGCTCACGACCTTCACCGGTGCCTTCGCCGCGCGCGCCAGCAGCACGGCATGATGTTCCACGCCGAGGGCCAGCTTGCCGCCGAAGCCGCCGCCCAATGTCGTGGCCACCACCCGCACCTTGGCGGGCTGCAGACCGACGGCATCGGCCAGCAGCTCCTGGACGGCGAAGGGCAATTGCGTCGACGACCAGACCGTGCAGCTGCCGTCGTCATGCCAGAAGCCGATCGAGCCGCGCGGCTCGGTATAGCCTGCATGGACTTTGGACGTGGTGAAGCGATGCTCGAAGATACGGAAGGATTTCGCGAAGCCTTCCTCGACATCGCCATGCCGGATGATGCCGCGGGTCGAACGGTTGCCCCGACGCACCAGGATCGCAGCGGCCTCGTACTGCTCCCATTCCGGATGCACCAGCGGGGCGTCGTCGCGCAGCGCCGCCTCGGGATCGAACACCCCCGGCAGCGGCTCGTAGTCGACCTCGATCGCCGCCACGGCGGCACGCGCCGCGTCGACAGTATCCGCCGCGACGGCAGCCACCGCCTCGCCGGCGAAGTGCGCGCGATCGCGCGCGAAGGCCGTCGCATCCTTGATGTAGATGCCGTAGCGCGTCTCCGGCACGTCCGCCGCCGTGATCACCGCCCGCACGCCCGGCATCGCGCTGGCGCGACGCGTGTCGAGGCGGCGGATCAAGGCGTGCGGATGCGGGCTGCGCAGGACGGCGCCGTGCAGCAGGCCCGGCACGTCGCGGTCGCCGAGATAGGCTGCCTCGCCGCGCACCTTGGGAGCGCCGTCGAGGCGGATCAGGCGCCGGCCGACATTCCGGCGGGAGGTCGCGTTGCTCATCGGCCCTGCCTCATGTTGCGGGCCGCCGCCTTCACCGCCGCCACGATCTTGGCGTAGCCGGTGCAGCGACAGAGCGTGCCCGCCATCGCCTCGCGGATCTCGTCGTCGTCGGGATCATGCTTCTCGCGCAGCAATCCCGCTGCGGTCATGATCATTCCGGGAATACAGTAGCCGCATTGCACGGCGCCGTGCTCGAGGAACGCGCTCTGCAGCGGATGCGGCCCGCCCGCTTCGGCCAGGCCCTCGATGGTCACGATCTCGCTGCCTTCGCATTGCGCCGCCAGCACCAGGCACGACGTCACCGCCCGCCCGTCCAGCAGCACCGTGCAGATCCCGCACTCGGCCTCCAGGCAATTCGACTTGGTGCCTGTCAGTCCCAGCGGCCCGCGCAGCACGTCGAGCAGGGACGCCGATTCCGCGGCCTCGACCTCGCGGGCCACGCCGTTGACGTGCAGACGGAACAACCGGTTGCTCATGTCGCCTCCTGCAGGCGGTCGCGGCAGAGCCGCAGGGCCCGCACCGTCAGCCTGCCGACCAGATGGCGCCGGTACGCGGCCGAGGCGCGCACGTCGTCGATCGGGTTGCTTGCCGCCGCCGCGGCGCGTCCGGCTTCCTCGAACGCTTCATCCGACGGCGTCCTGTCTTGCAGGCATGCCTCGGCGGCTGTCGCGCGGAAGGCGACCGGACCGACGGCGCCCAGTGCGAGGCGCGCACTTCGGCAACGGCCCGCATCGTCGACCTCGAGCAGCGCCGCCACGTTCACGATCGAGATTTCCATGGCCTTGCGCCGGCCCGCCTTCAGGAAGGCGGTGGCATGCCGTCCTGCCGGCGGCGCGAAGCGGAAGGCCGTCAGCACCTCGTCGCGGCGGGCGGCCGTCCGCCGCGGGCCGAGCAGGAACTGCGACAGCGGCAGATGCCGCGCCTCCGCGGGCCCCGCCAGCTCGACGGTGGCGTCGAGCGCCAGCAGCACCGGCACCAGGTCGGCCGCCGGCGAGGCATTGGCGACGTTGCCGCCGATCGTGGCCACGTTGCGGACCTGCCAGCCGCCGACGACGCGCGAGGCCTCCATCAGCGCCCGCATCGATCCGGCAAAGCCTGCGTGCCGTTCGATGGTGCGATGGCGCGTCAGGGCGCCGATCTGGACGGCCTCGCCGTCCATGCCGATGCCGTCGAGCCCCGCGATGCGGCCGATGTCGATCAGGTGCTCGCAGGCGAGCGCACCGCGCCGCAGCTGGATCAGGATGTCGGTGCCGCCCGCGAGCAGCCGCGCGCCGGCGCCCAGCGTCGCCATCATCGTGGCGGCCTGCTGGACGCTGGCGGCGCGGTGCACGTGCATGGTCAGCTCGCGGCGATGACGGGGCCGAGGGCCCGGACGGTGTTTGCCGTCGGCTGACCCGGCGGCGCATAGGGCGAGATCGTGATGCCGTCGATACCGACCGCCTTCAGCTCGGCAACGCGGGCCGTCACTTCCTCGAGCGTGCCGGCAAGCGCCACCGCGTCGACGTGCTTGTCGGTCACGTGCGGCAGGATGCGCTCATAGGGCGCGCCGCCCGCCGCATAGGGAACGTCGGCGACCTCGGCCAGCACCGCCGGCGGCAGGCGCAGGCCGAGCTTGTCGTGCGTCGTGAAGACCGTCCTTCCCGCCGCCATCAGGCGCGCTGCGCGCAGGCGCACGGCATCGCGCGCAGCCTTGCCGTCGGCGGCCACGCAGGCATTGAGGCGTGCGATGCAGTGAACCGAAGCCGGATCGCGGCCGGCCTCCTTGGCGGCGGCCCGGACCGATTTCACGAACGCTTCCGCCTCCTCTGGCTGCGAGCAGCCTTCCATGATCACGCCGTCGGCTGCCCGCGCGGCCATGCGCTGACCTTGCGGGCCGTTGCTCGCGACGTAGACCGGAATGTCGGCGCGGGGCGGCGCGAAGTTCAGCCGACCGCTGCGGAACTTGATGATCTTGCCGTCGTAGTCCACGACCTCGCCGGTCAGCATCTGCCGGAACAGCTCGATCGCCTCGCGCATGGCGGCAATGGGCTTCGGCCGTTCGAGGCCGAGCTCGATGAAGCCCGAAATGCCCGAGCCCAGGCCGAACAGCGCGCGGCCCTCCGACATCTCGTCCAGCGTTGCCACGCTCACCGTCGTGAGTGCGGGATGGCGCGTGTACGGATCGGTGACGCAGGTCCCCATCGTGATCCGCTTGGTGTTCAGCGCCACCGCCGTCAGCAGCGCATAGGCGTCGCGGTAGAACCGCTCGTCGGCGACCCAGAACTGCTGGAAGCCGACGCTCTCGCCCAGTTGCGCCACCTCCACCGCGTGCGATGCAGGATGATGGCCGACGTTGAGGATACCCGGGATCATCGTCGGGCTACTTCACCACTTCGGTGGCGAAGTCGATCATCTGCGATTTCTCGACGTAGGTGCCCCACAGCTGGCGGCGCAGCTCGACGCCCGACGGCGTCTTCGCATCGATGGCCGCCTGCTCGAGGCTCTTCATCTCGATGCGCTCCAGATGCGTCCAACCGGCATTCTCGTGGCCGTTGATCGGCGAGGTGATGCGGTAGACCTCGTACTTGATGAGGTTCTCGCGGGTCGCCGCGACCTTGTAGTCGTACTCGCGCACCCACTTTTCGTAGGCCTCTGCCGTGACGCCCGGCTTGAGGGTGACGAGAACATATCTGACCGGCATACGACGCCTCCGACGCTGGATCTGCCAAGGGAGCGTGTCTCGTTAATCGAGACAGTGGCTCGTCTTTCGAAACATAGTGGTGGTCGCGTCTCGAATGTGTCAACAATAAAGCGGTCTGCACGATGATGGAGGTCGGCGGTGCAAGGCTCACAGCAGCGCGATGCGGTCGCCAGCGAGACAATCCTGCCCGAGCATCTCTCGGCACAGACCCGCTACAAGCTGTTCAGCGGATGCATCATTCCGCGGCCCATCGCGCTGGTGACCAGCGTCTCGCCCGGAGGGATCATCAACGCCGCGCCGTTCAGCCAGTTCTTCCTGATCTCCTCCGATCCGCCGCTGCTCGGCATCATCGTCGGCCAGCGGGAAGGCGGGTATCGCGACGGCCAGAACCAGGACAACGGCCCCGTCAAGGACACGCTGACCAACATCACGCAGTTCGGCGAGTACGTCATCAACACCGCGCCGGAGGAGCTGGCCGTGGCGGTGCAGCAATGCGCCGACGAACTGCCGCCGGAGCAGAGCGAAATCGGCCATGCGGGACTGCATGTCGTGCCCTCGACACGCGTGCGCGTGCCGCGCGTCGCCGAGTCCAAGGTGCAATTTGAATGCCAGCTGCACCGCATCGTGCCTTTCGCGGGGAGCACCCTGATCGCCGGCGAGGTGGTGATGATCCACGCCGCGCCTGGCTTGATCGAGGATGGCCGCGTCGATATCGGCCGTTACGCTCCGCTCGGCCGCATCGGCGGGCGCAACTACTGTCGCTTGACCGACCTCGTCAGCGTCTGACGGCACGCTTGTCAGCGATGCGGCACACGCTACATAGAAGCAGCGGGAGATAATTGGCACGCAATGGCGCTACGCGACATCACCTTGGAAGACATCGAATCGCTGGCCGTCGGCGCATGGGTGCTGGGCACCGGCGGCGGGGGCAGCCCCTATCTCGGGCTCCTCAACATGCGCGCCCTCTACAAGGAGGGCCATCGCGTGCAGCTCATGCCCTCCGACGAGCTGGCCGACGACGACTGGATCGCCGCCGTGTCGAACATGGGAGCGCCGCTGGTCGGGCAGGAGCGCCTGACCGACAGCCGCACCATCGCCCGCGCCGTCGCCCTGATGGAGGAGCATACCCGCCACAGGTTCCGCGGGATCATGGCGCTCGAGATCGGCGGCGGCAATTCCATCCAGCCGCTGATGGCGGCGGCGCATCTCAAGCGCCCGGTGATCGATTCCGACATGATGGGGCGGGCCTATCCCGAGGCGCAGATGACGTCGGTCGCGGTCGGCGGCCTGAAGCCCTGTCCGCTCACCACCGTCGACGTGCGCGGGCTGGAATCAGTGGTCGACAGCGTTCCGACCTGGAAGTGGATGGAGCGCGTCAGCCGCAAGATCTGCGTCGAGTACGGCTCGGTCGCCTCGACCTGCAAGGCGCCGCGCACCGGCGCCGAGGTCAAGAAGTGGGGCATCCACGGCACCACCACCAAGGCGATCGCCATCGGTCACGCCGTGCGCGAGGCCCAGCGCAAGCACGAGGATCCGATCGCCGCCATCCTCGGCGTCGAGCCGGGCAAGGTTCTCTACCGCGGCAAGGTCGCCGACGTCGAACGCCGCGCCACCGAGGGTTTTTTGCGCGGCAAGACGCGTCTCGACGGCATGGACGACCACAAGGGCTCGACGCTGGAGATCAATTTCCAGAACGAATGGATCGTGGCCTGGCTCGACGGCAAGCCGATCGCCATGTCGCCCGACCTGATCTGCGTGCTCGATTCCGTCTCGGGCGAGGCGGTCGGCACCGAGACCATCCGCTACGGCCAGCGCGTCTCCGTGATCGCCCTGCCGCCGCCCAAGGTCTTCCTCTCCGAGAAGGGCCTCGCCCACGTCGGTCCGCGCGCCTTTGGCTACGACATCGACTTCAAGAGTGTGTTCGCGTGAAGCTGCGGGAACTCTCGCTCGACGACATCGAAGCGCTCGCGGTCGGCGCGTGGGTGCTGGGCACCGGTGGCGGCGGCAACCCCTATCTGCCGCTCCTGAACATGCGAGGCCTCTACCGCGACGGTCATCGCGTCCAGCTCATGGATGCGGCCGACCTCGCCGACGACGATTGGGTCGGCACCGTCGCCAACATGGGGGCGCCGCTGGTCGGGCAGGAGCGCCTGACCGACAGCCTGACGCTCGCACGCGCCGTCTCGGCGATGGAGCGTCATATCGGCCGGCGCTTCGCCGCGCTGATGAGCATGGAGATCGGCGGCGCCAACGGTGTGCGGCCGTTCATGGCGGCGGCGCATCTCGGGCGCCCGGTCGTCGATTCCGACACAATGGGCCGGGCCTATCCCGAGGCGCAGATGACGTCGGTCGCGGTCGGTGGGCTCGCGCCCTATCCGCTGACCGCCGTCGACGTGCGCGGCTTCGAGAGCATCGTGCACAAGGTGCCGACGTGGAAATGGACCGAGCGCGTGGCGCGCAAGATCTGCGTCGAGTACGGCTCGGTCGCCGCGACCTGCCAGCCGCCGCGTACCGGCGCCGAGGTCAAGAAGTGGGGCATCCACGGCACCACCACCAAGGCGATCGCCATCGGCCAGGCCGTCCGCGAGGCGCAACGCAGGCACGAGGACCCGATTGCCGCCATCCTGTCGGTCGAGCCGGGCAAGCTTTTGTACAAGGGCAAAGTGATGGACGTGGCGCGCCGCGCCACCGAGGGCTTCTTGCGCGGCGTGCTTCGGTTGGACGGGCTCGACGACTGGCGCGGTTCGGCCATGACCATCAATTTCCAGAACGAGTGGATCGTGGCTTGGCGGGACGACAAGCCGCTCGCCATGACGCCCGACTTGATCTGCGTGCTCGATTCGGTATCGGGCGAGGCGGTCGGCAGCGAAACCGTTCGTTACGGCCAGCGCGTCACGGTGATCGCCCTGCCGCCGCCCGCCGTTTTCCTTTCGCCGCGCGGCCTCGACCATGTCGGTCCGCGCGCCTTCGGCTATGACATCGAGTTCAGGAGCGTGTTCGACGCATGAGACGCATTGGCATTGACGTGGGCGGCACCAACACCGACGCCGTCCTGATCGAGGAAGGCAAGGTGGTGCGCGCCGTGAAGGCGCCGACCAGCGAGGACGTCACCACGGGCATCCTCGATTCGCTGAAGAGCCTCGGCTCGACCGGCGTGCTGGCGGGCAAGCGCATCGACGGCGTGATGATCGGCACCACGCACTTCATCAACGCCGTGGTCCAGCGCCGGCACCTGACCAGGGTCGCGGCGCTGCGGCTCGGCATGCCGGCTTCGGCCTCGCTGCCGCCGTTCTGCGACTGGCCGGAGGACCTGGCCGCGCTGGTGCGCGGCGGCGTGTGGATGGTGGAAGGCGGCCACGAGTATGACGGCCGGCCATTCATGCCGCTCGACGAGGCCGCCGTCATCCGCGCGGCAGGTGAGATGAAGGCCAAGGGCCTGAAGTCGGTCGCCATTTCCTCGATCTTCTCGCCGCTCGATCCCAGCCACGAGAGGCGCGCGGCCGAGCTGGTCGCGGCAGGCCTGCCCGATGCCGTCATCACCTGCTCGTCCG